>CAYNNP010000111.1:0-18158 GCA_964398215.1 uncultured Pirellulaceae bacterium
CAAAGAACCGTACGGGTGATCCCGGGACTGGCCAGCTTAACTGCTTTGGATTTTCAGGCGATGACCCCAGCGGTTTGCAAAACTGGTTGCGATTTCGGCCACAACGTTCTTATTTGTTGAGCGCGCACCGTGGTGGTGCGCAGTCCGGTTTTCCCGAAAACTGCATTGCCACCTTTGAACACTCACTGGCCCACGGAGCCACAATGCTGGAAGTCGATCCACGCTTGACCAAGGATGGAGCAATCGTCCTGCATCATGACAAGACTCTCGATCGCACTACCACCGGAACGGGACGGGTGAGCGATAGGACGCTGGCCGAGTTGCAAGAATTCGCGTTGACGGATCTGAACGGTGAACCAACGTCTCATAAGATGCCCACTTTAAAACAAACGATCGACTGGGCACGCAACAAAACGGTATTGGTAATCGACCAAAAAGACGTACCGCTGCAACAGCGCATTGCGGCGATCACTGACAACAACGCAGAAGCATTTGTGATGCTGATTATCAGCAACCTGAAACAAGCCCAGCAAGTTCATGACAGCAACCCAAAGATCACCATGGAGATCATGGTGCCAGACCTGCAGCGTGTGAAGGCGATCGATAAATCCAAGCTTCCATGGCGCAATCTGATCGCCTTCGTTGGTCATCAGCCACCATACGACCGCGCCTTGATTGAAGCTATCCACGATCGTGGCGCAATGTGCATGGCCGGCACTTCCAGAAACCTAGACCTGAAGCTTCGTAAGACAACTTCATCAAAAACACCTCAGGTAAAACCTGCGGAGTCCAAGCAGCTCGCCAACGAATACAGAAACCTATTGGACTTGGGGATCGACGTACTTGAAACGGATCTGCCCAATCAGGTTCACAACATTCTGCGGCCAAATTGATCGGCATAGGCGATTAGTAAAACGGCCGCTAGCGGGGTGTGACTTGTCGTTGACATTTGTGAACCCGCGCCATCGGGAACGTGTCTTGATAGGTATCTTTCTCAACGCGTTTCATGCCATTTCTAGGGACACGTCCGATGCCAAAACGCAATCAAATTACCGAACAGATCTTTACAGTTACGGACTTCTTTTCGCCTGAAGAATGTGATGCCTACATCGAACTGACCGAACAGGCGGGCTATGCCGATGCGCCGATCACGACATCGCATGGCCCACAAATGCGTCCGGAGATCCGCAACAACACACGTGTCATGCTGGACGATCAGCAACGTGCGGATGACCTTTGGAAGCGCGTTGAGCAATACGTACCATCACCGTTTAACGACCATTGGGCTGCGTGCGGGTTGAACGAACGCTTTCGTTTCTATCGCTACGACGTCGGGCAACAATTCAACTGGCATTACGACGGTTGTTTTGAACGCGACAACGGCCAGCGGAGTTGGTTGACATTCATGGTTTACTTGAACGATGGTTTCAGCGGTGGCGAGACTTCGTTCAATCATGTTGACATCGCGCCGCAACGCGGAATGGCTTTGTTCTTTGTTCATCAAATCAAGCACAAAGGACAAAGCGTCACCGAAGGCCGCAAGTACGTGCTGCGCAGCGATGTGATGTACCAATACGTGCGACCGGAAGCATAAGTTTTGGAGTTGCGCTTTTGGTGTAGGCCGAACCGAGCAAACGCTGCCATTGCCGGAACTTCGGACGCAAGTAGAAAGGTCGTTGATAGCCTAATCTCTGCAACACATGGAGGCGTTTGCGCTGTTCCGGCACGTATTGCGTCCTTGGTCCGGCCTACAACCAAACACCACATCAAAAAGCGCAACTCCAAAAAGCATAAGCGGGCTTTCGTTTGTACTGCCTTCTGTCGGAATCCAATCCATTCTGGCTAAAGCCGGTACTACGAACGGCGCTGGCCGAAGGAGGAATCAGCGATTGCTAATTTCATTTGCTTCCAGGTTGGCTCCCGACAAATTGTTTTTGATTTGCGTCCACTGCTGATCATCGCTGACGTGGTCGCGGGCCACGAAGTATCTCGCTTTAGATGAAGCAATTAATTCCACAATCTCTCCGTGGTCAATGTGCCCAGCAGTAGGATCCATGAATTGGGCCGTCGACATGCAAACGCCGCGAGCATCTAGCAACATCGCAAATTTACCCAGGCTGATCCAACCACGTTGATACCAAGTCACAACCGTTGTGCCACGAAAATAACGCCACCAAGTTCTTAGAGAAAAGGGAATCATTAGGATTCCTAAAACAATGAAACCGCATCTTGCCCAATACTCAAAAGCATCGTCGCCAAAAACTCCCATCAGAATCAAGAGGATCGTTGATATCGATGCAATAACCGCTGACTGTCGATTGAGTGGTGTTCGCATTGGCTGCTGAAGCGTTAGCGTGCCTTGAAAAGCAACTCCATCCTCGGGCATCGGCGCCAACTCGTGCCACAAATCTAACCCCACTGTCTCCTCATTCGACGCCACGGCACTTGCGGATAGACGCCAGTGATCCAGAAGTCGCTGCATCGCGGTCTGGCTATACTGGTCAAACATACGCGCCGTCAATGCAATGAATCGCGAGGGGTCCAAGTCCACTGGAATCCGAACGCCATCGTCAGAAAAAGTAACACTTAGCAGATGCTGTGGCCCAAACCAGTGTTGAAACCTGCCATCGTGAAATGCCAAACCTGATTCAGTCAAACGTCCATGAGCTCGACCAATTAAGTCGGGATTGCGCTTGAGCGTTCGCATCGCTCGTTGTATCGGCTTGTTGTAGCGCCAAACAAAATACGTACCGATGATCATCGGAATCGTGATGACGACTATAACCAGTGAAGTTTTAGAATCGGGCGCAACTCCTTTTTTTATGAATAGAGTGACGATCGCCAACGTGAAAACAGTTGAAACCAAAGCAAGCAGCGCAAACAAGACTTTGTACAAAACTGACTCGAAATTCCCGCGTGGAACCAGAGCGGCATAGTCATCCACGTTGATTTCGCCTGCAAAATTTAGACTTTTGGCGTCGGCCTCACCCAACGCCGGGACTGGTGCTCGGTAGGGATTGATCGGCTGATTCAAAACATGGAGCCTTGATAGAATGAACCCTCGCGTTCCGTGAGAAATCTAGCTAGCTTCTTCATTGACCAAACTCGAGATGATTCATCGCATTGTGTCGAAAATCTGAGACGGATGCAAATTTCAACGATGACTATCGTGACGAAAGTAATTTCGTGGCGCAGGTGTCTCGCATCCTAATGCTAGGCTCGTGAGTAAGGAATCGCATTCGCCACTGAGATGATATCCGATTTAGCTTCTTTGTTAATTACTGTCTTCCCATCGATCAGCATGACACAAAAACTAGAGCGATCGAATGAAAATGCGGAAAGCGACTTGGCATCCAGTGATGCATCCACGCCAAACCAACGCCCCAAGCAATTACGTTTGTGGATCGGTGTCTCGCTAATCATATTGTCTGGCGTTTTTTGGTTCTCGTTGTTCGCAGTCCCATTTTTGCCCCTATCACTCGCGCAAAAGACAACGATTGGCATCATTTTGTTCGCTGGCGTTCAGGCCGCATGGTGGATCGGAGCCGCACTCGTCGGGCCGCAAGCAATCAAGAAATTGCTGAGTTGGTTTCGGCGGAAAACAGGTGCTGATCCATAACAGCAACTATGAATCTTCCCGAAGGCTCGCGGAAAAGACACTCGCCTGTACGGTAATGGACAGTGCTATCTATTTTCACTGCTTCACTGCAGGCTTTCCGATCAAGTAGGGGCGGCAGGACTTGAACCCGCGACAAAGGAATTATGAGTTCCCTGCTCTAACCAACTGAGCTACGCCCCCGTGTGGATGCCCTGATTTTATCATCTACTGGCCACTTGGTAATGTGGGTCTTTTTACTCTTCCCATTTTTAGACAATCATACTGCCTCCGAGGTGACTGATGAATCTGCAGAAAAAGATCGATTCGTTCTTCAATGGCAGCCCTTTTGCCGTCGTGGGTGCTTCGCAAGATCGTGAAAAGTACGGAAATAAGGTGCTGAGGGCATACCTTCAAAAGGAATTCGATGTCTTTCCCGTGAATCCGAATGCTGAATTGATCGAGGGGGTTCAAACCTACGCTCGACTGAAGGATCTACCCAAACCGGTTCATGGAATTTCGATCATCACGCCTCCCGCTGTCACCGAGCGGATCGTCCAAGACGCTGGCGAGGCGGGTATCAAGCACATTTGGATGCAGCCCGGCGCAGAGAGTGAATCCGCCATCGCGCGGTGCAACAAACTCGGAATCAACGTGATCGGTGGGGATGCTTGTTTGCTGGTGGTCGTCGGTTTTCGCGAGACTACGTAAACTGCTGGTCGTTTGATGAGTTGACGTCTTTCATCAGGCTTTTCAAAGCCTGGCTTACTGAAGAATGCTATGGAACTTTCGTTTTTGGCCTACCTGCGCGGGCGATGCCGCTCGTTGCCACAAGTCAAGGTTGGCATCGGTGATGATGCTGCTGTGCTGGATCCCGTCAAGGGATTGCAATGTGTTACCACTGATCAGATCGTTGAAGGCACCGATTTTTTGCCAGAACATGATCGCGTCGATGTTGGTTACAAAGCAATGGCGGTCAACTTGAGCGACATTGCTGCGATGGGTGCTCGGCCGACATCAGCCTTCGTTACGTTGACGCTGCCCAAAGAAAATGCGACTCAGATTGCAGGCGAAGTTTACGAGGGAATCTTTCAAGCTGCGGTGCAGTTTGACGTCGCTATTGCCGGTGGCGACATCACGACTTATGACGGGCCGCTGGCAATTAGCATCACGATGCTGGGCGAAGTCTCCGATGGTCAACCCTGGCTGCGAAGCGGCGCCAAAGAAGATGACGCGATCATCGTCACTGGGTTTGTTGGCGGCAGCATCTTGGGACGCCATTTGCGGCCACAACCGCGCGTGGAAGTTGCCAATCGATTGCGAGACATGGTCGACGTGCATGCGGCGATCGATATCAGCGACGGATTCTCGCTGGACTTGGATCGACTGTGTGCGGCCAGTACGGTGGGTGCAAATTTGCAGCTTGAGAACATGCCGATCCACGATGACGCCATCATTCTGTCCGCGGATTCAGAACGGACCCCGATGGAACATGCTTGGTCGGACGGCGAAGATTTTGAATTGATCCTCACGATGACCCAAGCGGACGCGGACAAGGTGTTGGCGGAAGAGTTTTGGGTTCAGATGACACAAGTCGGTACGATCGCAAGCCGGACAGGTCTTTGGCGACAACAACGCGGCAAATTCGAACGCATGTCACCGCAAGGCTATTCGCACTGATAATCCGTACTAAACCTCGTTGTCGCTCAACAACTCTGTGGCCCGCTCTTTTCGTTTCAGCGTTCGCATCGCTGGATGAACGGACAACAAATAAGGCAACGTAGGATATTGTTGATCAATCAAATTTGCTAGCTGTTCATCATCAACAGATTTGAACCGGGCAGCAAATAGGACTTGGTTCATTTGCGGACCGAAAGGTCCATACCCTTGCTGTGCGATCAACTTTTCGCGTTGAACAACGTAGCTGCCTTTCGTTGTCGGCGGAGCGACTCCAAAGTCCACATGCATCTCTGCCGCATCTTTGTAAGAACCTTCTTGCTCATAAATATCAATCAACAATCCACGAACAAGCGGATGCCCATCGAACTTTTTCATGTACCGCAGCGCGTCATCTTTCGCTCGCCTACTATTACCGGATGCCCACTGTGCCCGAGCCAAATCGACTTTGGCCAAAACTGACAGCGGATTCACCCCCGCTGCTTCCCGCAACATCGCGACACCTTTGGCTTGGTCACCCATTGTCAATAACAGCAGTCCGTATTGATGCTTGACGCGCCAATGAAAGGGCTGCTTGAGAACCAGTTCGCTGAGAATCATTTTTGCGTCGCGGTAGTGTCGGCCAGTTTGCCAAGCAATCATGGCGCGTGCGAGCCTGGCCTCAACCGACATTTCGTCCAATTCCAAGGCTCTGATGCATTCGCTTTGTGCTTGGCGAATATATTCAAATATTTCGCTATCTTCGCAACGCGAGGCAAGAGAAATCGCTGTCAGTGCGATGCCTGAGTGTGTGTCAGCAAGATCACGACCGGCTTTGGTTCCAGCGTCGCGTGCCATCTCAAAACACTTGAGGGCTTTAGTTAAACCGGTAACCGAATCGGGATCCGAACGAGCTTTACCATCCATCAAACATTTTAAGGCTCCTTGATCCGCGTTTTCAATCTGTTTGGTGCGTGCGAGTTTATGGCCAATTTCACCCGCGACTTCGTTGGCGATCCCAGCTTGGTCCATTAGTTCTTCATTGCGAACTTCGAAGAGTTTTCCCCACAAGACACGTCCATCATCTGTGGATATCAATTGCATGTTGACGACCTGTTTGCCGTTGTCACCATTTTCGATGGTTCCCGACAAAATAGCTTCAACAGCGAGTTCGGCTCCCAACTTCGTGTAATCATTCGGCGCTGGGACTTTGATTGGCCGATAGGGCCTGACTTCAACATCGCTGATTCGTGAAAGCTCGTTGATCAACAAAACCGCTAAACGCTGACCACGGTCCATCAATCGATCACCCACTGGTCGCCCATCGAATGAAGTATCTGATGAGCCCGCTGCTTTGTCTATCAAAGGCAAAACTGCAATCGAGTTCATACGAACGTGTTCATTGTGGAACGCCAAGGACGCTACCACGGCACCGATCACACCACCGGACAATGAAGTCACAAATCGACGTCGACTTCGGCGGCCCGATTCGTAGCCAGCCTCCATGCTACTGCGGACCAAATCAACACGATCATCGGCAAGCGTTTGAGCTACCGCTGAAGCCGTCGGACGCTGCAACGGTTCCTTTTGCAAACACGCCTCGATCAAATCCGACAACTCCGCGTCATCGCGCTTTCGAATCGGGTCAATTTCTGGAGCATCCTTCAATGTGGCTGCGATCCGATCAGCAACCGTATCACCCAATATCGCTCTTTTGCCAAAGAAGGCCTCGTACAGAATGCAACCCAAACTGTAGATATCGGTTGCCGAATCAGCCGAGTCGCCACGGGCTTGTTCGGGCGACATGTAGCCGGGCGTACCCATGATCACGCCGTCACGAGTATGTTCGATTTGCGAGTCGTCCTCGTACGGGATTCGGGAAAGGCCAAAATCAAAGAGCTTGATTCGCGAATCCGCCAAGTTCGATGATGACGAATCTGGCCGATCGCCATCACCAGTATCAACCAACATGACATTCTGTGGTTTCAAGTCCCGATGTACGACTTGGTGGCGATGCGCATCGGCAAGTGCTTCTGCGATCAAAGTCCCTAACAACCGGACTTCTGTGGTCGTCAACGGATCACGTTCCAGGCGTTGGTCTAAGGTTTCGCCTTGCAGATATTCCATTACCGCGTAGGGAACATCGTTGCTTGCACCAACATCGAATAGCTCGACGATATTTGGATGACTAAGCGCAGCAACTGCTTTTGCCTCGCGCTCGAAACGCTCCGTCATCTTGATGCGTTTATCGTTTCCAGCCGGGAATCGATCAAGAGCAAGCATCTTGATGGCAACTCGTCGCTCCAAGCGAGTATCAATCGCGTCCAAAACAACTCCCATACCACCGCGGCCCAATTCGCCGACAATTTTGTAGGGGCCTATCAAACCATCTTTGGGAAGCCCATCTAAATCCTGATTGCTCGGTTGGCGTTTAGATGAACCGGCCGTCTGTCTCGAGGGCGTTTCAACCACCGACGACATCGCGAACGGTTTGGGCGTTGGCTTTGTGCGACTAGCGTTTGCAATCTCCTCTTGGATCGCTTGCAACTCGATGCGCAGAAGTTCAGCTTGCTCGATTCCACTTTCGCTGACAACTGTATCGATCTGCGGAGTTTTGCCCTGGCGCAAGTCCGACTCGAACTTCAAACAGATCGTGTCGATAATCGCCAATTGATTTGCTGGCAGATCACTTAGACTCATATAGTGACTCAACTTGTCCTCGCCCTGTTAAAAATCTCTGCATCACGATTCGCCACCGGCCGCTTCTGACCAAGTTCGGCGTATCAACTGAAGTCGTCTTTCAATGGCTCGTTTGCTGAGGCTTAAACGTTCAGCGATTTCGTCCACCAAAAAACCATCCATTCGCATGACAGCAATTTGCTTCAGTTGTTCATCTGGCAATTCGTCCAAAAGCACTTCGCAGGCTTCGGCTAATTCTGCGTGAACGTCCGCACGTTCGTTTCCACCGACCACACCGCCAATTCCCTCCGTTCGATTCTCCCCTGCACTATCAATGAACACTGACTCCCCTCGGACCGCACCTCCGCCACGTTTTTGTCGCGTTTGGTGTCGCATATGGGCATGGACTTTGCGTCCAGTCAGTGTGATTAGCAGCCCCCACAGATTGTCGGGTCCGCTCAAATCGGGAAAAGCGTCTCGTCGCACACCCGCGATAAAGCTATGAAAAGCGGATAGTGCGATGTCTTCTTCGTCGCCTGTTCGGCGCAGATTTCCGGGCAAACGGCTAGAAGCAATACGTACCAGTTGCTGGTAGTATTTCTCCCACAACGTTGTCACTGCTTGCTCGTCACCGGATCTGACAAGATCGACCAGGCGAGAAAAGTCTTCGGTTGATTCACTCATATCAAAATGATGATGAATTCACGACGCTGTGAAAACCACGATTTAGCTCAAAGCAATCACTTCAGCGTCGATTTGTTGACTTTCGCCCGTATCCTTGAGTTGTGCGGCCGATCCTGGCTCGAAATGACTCCTTCGAGCCATTCCCAGCGCCAGCGACTCGTTTTCGTTAACCGTCACACTTGTCAACTTGCCAACCGTTCGGCCGTCGCTGACCAACTCCATCAATGGGACCGCATGCCCTTTGATTGACCACTTCACCAGCTTCTTTTGCACTTGACCCATTGCGTCTAATCGAGCAACGGTTTCCTGTCCCAAATAGCAGCCTTTGTCGAAGGAGATGGCGTTCTGGTCGCGATCCAACTCTTGTGGCAAATTGTCTTCGCTAAAGTCTATCCCGAACCATGGGAAACTCGCCGCGATGCGATGGTGATCAAATGTTTCTTGATCGCAAGATTCAAAACCCTGTTCGGCGATCGCTTGTCGTGTGGCTGCTGCTTGCTGCTTGTCAACCAAAATGACTGATGATTCTTTCGCCCAAGGCGTAGCAAATGTCTGGTTGTCAATCGACAGTTCTGGCGCCGCACCAATGACGACGAATGCCGAGAATTCATCGTCCATGATCTTTGCTTCGGCGTCTTCGATGATCGTATAGTGGTCGACATGCGCGACTAGGTCATTGGATTGGCCAGGTGCACCGATCAACCGAAGTCCGCTGGATTGTTTGACGACCAAAACGTGCCCAAGTGTTTTGCCTTTCAAATTAGTAACGAATGTTTCGCGAACGGCTCCTAACGGGAGTTCACGGATTTCGTTCGTAGTCAAATTGTGAACGATCTTTTCAGCGTCTTCGCCGACCACATCAACGATCGTGAGGCTTGCTGGTTCGTAGAACAATCGCGTGGTGGGCATGATGAACTGGTTGCGCGCAGAGGAATCTTTAGGGGCAATGCCAATTAGAATCCAGCGCTGATTTTCGTGCCAGCGTCATGAGCCGCGATGTCACTAAAAGATGACGATAAGACTGGTGCTCCAGCGGAACAAAAAGGCTGTGAACTGATATCGAATATCAGTGTTCAGCATGCTCCGGATTTCGATGCAACTAGCGGCCCAGATTTTTTCGCGTTGACCTTGGGGTCACAAAGCGATTGAGTTCAGTTTCCAGTTGCTCCAATTCACCTTCAAGCCAACGAGAAAAATCGTTTCGCATTCGCGGAGTAATGGAGTCAGATAGTTCAGACCAATTTTCTGGATCGAGAATCTTGGTTGGTTCGGATTTGTTCGATGTTGTCATCGGAAAGCTCTCCGGTTGGGCAGTCCATTGCGAGTTCGTTACCACAAACAGCCCGTGCGTTCAGACCAGTGTGTTCTGCCCGCACAGGTTTTGGAGCCTGGCAGGGCCACTAGGGTTCGTTGCAATCAACGTGCCACTGAGCTGAAAAAGGGTCGTTTGGCCGCAAAACCCTGTAAAAAGCGGGTTTTTCGGTTTCTCACTCGTTTATTTTTATAATCGAGGTGATGATTTTCGCGACAGTCATGTTGCGAATTGCCAACTAGGCAGGCAATATCGAAATCGGCTTTCCACGACCCCTCCGTTGAATTATATCCCCAAGTTCGGGTTTTATGACCCACAATCTACCCTTATGACACCATTTCTATCCTCTGGGAGGCGGCTCAGTCTGGTTAGACAAAATTACTGGCCTGATGCTTAGGCACGTTTAATTAGAGGTAGCTGGATTCGCCTGAATTCAGGCCGTTTTGTGAAAACCGAAGTCTGGCGACTCCGGCTACGGCAACTTCGTCGATTTTTTTGAGGCTGATCCCAAGAATCACAGCTGGGCCACGAATTGATGGTTGTTCGGCGGCAAATCGTCGTCTTATCAGCCACTATTTCGGAGAAGTTACATGTTGAAGAAGATCATCATTGCAGGAGGTTGTGCCGCACTGCTTTCGGGTTTGGTTGGGTTGCCAATCATAAGTTACGCACGCTGTGGAGCGAATTGGCTAAGCGAAACGGCCAGCGACTCAGTGCCTTTGGAGTGGAAACTCAAGCAAGCGCGTCAAATGATTTCGGATTTGACTCCTGAGATCGAAAAGAATGCCCGACGAATCGCTCGTGAGAAAATCGAAGTCGCTCGATTGGAAAAGCAACTGGATACTAGCGAAACTCGTTTGGTAAAGAGTCAGTCTGACATCCAGCGTTTGACCGAAGACCTGAAATCGGACAGCACCAAGTACAGCTACGGCGGACACACATACACCTCTGCCCAAGTCAAAGAAGACTTGGCGAGCCGCTTCAAGCGACACAAGACTCGCAGCGAAACTGTCAACAAGCTTCATGAAATGCTTTCTGCACGACAAGCTACATTGCGATCTGCACACGATCAGATGGAAGCCATGTTGAGTTCAAAGCGTCAACTAGAGGTTGAAGTCGAAAACTTGAACGCACGTTTGGGAGCTCTACGAGTCGCTCAGACCAGCAGCAAGTTGAACTTGGATGACAGTCAGCTATCACAAACCGTAGCGATGTTGGATGAGATTGCAGCAACGATTGACGTCGAAGAAGAGACTTTGGCAGTCGACACAGAGTACTTCGGTACGATCGACTTGGACGAGCCAAGCGACGAAAACTTGCTGGATGATATCGCCAACTACTTTGGTGACGAATCTCACGAAAGCTTGGTTTCGATTCAACTAGACTGATGAAGAAACATTCAGCGTAGGATTCTCTAGGCTGAAGCAAGCTCCGCCAACACTGAAGGCTGATCCGTGTCGGTCACCGCTCATTCATCAAACGAAACGTCTCCAGCACCTCGCTGGAGACTATGGATCGACGGATGCGGCGGATTTCTTTTGTTGACGGGCGATCGCTGGGAAGTTGGTTCCCGCGAAACATCGCCACCTGATATATGTGCTCGAGCCGATTGGCCGCGAACAGCTGGCTATATCATTCGAGAAAGCCAAGACTACTTTTGGCAAACTACAACTGACTCAAACGATCGTCAGTTGATCATTCCAGGATCCCGTGTCCCAACAGGTGGATCGGCCATCATGACGCTTCAAAGCCCTAATCCGCTCAGCAATTCAGCGGTCTTGGCGTTGCAAGCTCCGCATCGATTTGCGGATCACGTCGATGGAATCATTCTGGCTGACAAGACGATCATTATCGGGCCTGATTCTGCAGCTCACATTCAGGCACGAACCGCTGATCAGCAGATCGTGTTGGTACAGCGAGACGAAGGCTGGAGTGCGAAAGTGTCCACCGATGCCAATTTTACCAGTTTTTCAGAAACTTCTGGCGGTCGATTGAAGTTCGGCTTGCTCGCAATGACGCTGGAGAAAGCATGAACTTGAGCACAGAACAAGAATCAAAACCAGCGCCCCGAGGAATCTTGAATTGGGCCTGGGGTAATCGGAAGGATTGCCGCTCAAAGCAAAAAAATGACACCAAACGTCGTAGCGGCTTGATGCACGCACTTCGGTATAGAATGGAACGAAAGAACAAACATGAAGGTAGTGGTAACGAATCTGATACCGACACGCCGTCGGTGATCTTGGAAGACACTCAGCCCGCAGAGGCCGTCCAGCGTTCGATGACATTTAAGTATCCCACAGGATCGAGTCCCTTGCCGCCGTACACGATTCGTCGTGGTATCGGGATCGGTGGATTTGGTGAGGTTTACTTTGCAGTCAGTGATGCTGGAAAAGAAGTTGCGATCAAGCGTATCCAACGGAATCTTGAAGTCGAAATCCGCGGCGCGTCACACTGCTTGAATCTGAAACACGCGAATCTTGTTTCGTTGATTGACATTTGTCACGACGAGCATGGTCAAGCGTGGGTGGTAATGGAATATATCGCGGGACTGAATCTGCGCGAGATACTGGACCAAAACCCGCAAGGTCTGCCAGTCAACGATGTTCGTAAATGGTTCACTTCCATCTGCTCGGGAATTGGGCATTTGCATACCGCTGGGCTTGTTCACCGCGATATCAAGCCTGGCAATATTTTTGACGACCTCGGGATCATCAAAGTTGGTGATTACGGACTCAGCAAATTCATTTCCGCATCGCACCGTGGTGGTCACACCGAGAGTGTGGGCACGTTTCACTACATGGCACCTGAGATTGGGCGTGGTGAATACGGCAAAGAAATCGACATCTATGCACTGGGAATCTTGCTTTATGAATTGATGACCGGCGAGGTTCCATTTGACGGCGAAAGTTGTCACGAGATCATCGTCAAACACTTAACCGCGACTCCCGACTTGAGCAGGATTGCTGAACCGTTCCGAAGCGTCGTCGCCAGAGCACTCGAAAAAGAACCGGCAAAGCGATACCACGACGTGAACGAAATGCTGTTCGATTTGGGGTGGGGTGAAAAACCAGATGAAATCGTCGACGTTGCTGTGATGGTTGACGACCATCCGCCGCTTGTCGAACCAATCGCGAGTTTTGTTTCGGCCCCAGTGACCGCTGAACTCGTTGAGCCATCCGAGCAAACCAACGAAGAACCATTGGCGCGCGCCGTTCGGCAAAGCATGTCGGACTTCGGCCAATGGTGGAAGACACTGGATCAGACACCACTTGTCAAAGGCATTTTGGTGGTGCTTGGTGGCATGTTCTTGCTGGTCAACGCCGGTTTGATCCTTCCATTTCTAATGATGATCGCTTTGTTCTATGTGCCGTATTATGTGATTCGGCAAATGGTTTTGCATGTTCGGCAACAACCAACCTATGCCCAGGCACAAAGAATCGCGTCCACATCAGGCTACGTCTCAAAACCACTCACCAAGAAACAATGGCGCGGCGAGATGCGAAATCAGCTGCGCGCAAAACACTCTATCTTTCGGATGGCGGAACTCAGCACATCATGGGTCGCCGCAGTCATTACAGCTTCTGGCCTAGCAACGGCAGCAGGCGTTTTGGGGCTACAAAACCGACCAGTCGACGCAGTAGCAATTTCACCGTACGCCTGGATGTTGGGCATCGTCCTGGTGGGGTCCTTTGGCATACTAGGCCTTGGGAAATTATGGGAACGGGACGAAGGTGAGCCGCTTCCGCGTCGACTGGTTCTTGCTGGGCTAGGCACTGGGGTCGGTTACGTTGCCTACATGCTTGGCGACTATTTGATGTTCTTACCTCCACCAGGTATCGAACGTGAGATCGACCTGTCGCCATTGCCAAACGCTTTGTATCCCGATGGAAATCCTGGCTCCGTCGCATTCATGGCACACTTTGCGCTTTTGTTTGCAGCGATTCGTTGGTGGCGTCCAGTCGACCCACTGCGACGCACACGACTGAGCTTGTGGAACGTAGCATGCATTGCTGTTGTTAGCTGGATCGTCCATCAGCTGGTTCCTATCCCGCAACCATACGGGATGTTAATCGCAGGCGGCATGGCCATTGCTGTACAGCTTTCAGCAACTTGGATTGATCAACGAAGTGCTTCAAGACCAACTCAAACAGCACCCGCGCAGCCACACGCGTTTCCAGAATCGACCCCAAATCAATCGCCTCGTAAGGGGACTCTGATATGAAATACTTTGTCTCATCCAGCACGTTTTGGTTGGTTGCAATCGTAGTTGTTTCTACTACAAACGCTGACCAAGACTCCGATTCAACGCATCAACTATCCGTTGCATTGTCCAACGAAGTCAAATATCCAAACGACCGTCCAGCTTGGGTTTCAGATCAAATAGATCTTGAGTCGCGTATTCACACACTCACTGTGAAAACGATTCCTTGTGATAGCTACGATGAAGCAGAATCACATCTGAAAATACTGAAACTGGCATCCGTTCAATCTTATATCCGTCTGCTTTGCAAAGCCGAAGATGTTGAATTCTATGAAATCAACCAAGACTGGATTGATAACGAACTTGTAGTCAAAAAATACGAGGGTGAAGTCACCGTTGGTGATGATTCGATGGTCGAACAAGCGGTATTGCTGGAGTTCACACCAAAGGTTCAAGCCAAAATTCGGAAAGGCTGGAAGAACACCCTGCTCCGCGAACGGGTCAGTGGGTTGGGGGTTATGGCATCCACCGGAGTAGCCGGTTTAGTATTCGCGTCTGTCGTGCTGGGTTTTCTCAGCCGCAGGCATGAACGTAGTACGGTTGCCGCCTAAAACCCTGCATTTGCTCGGGAAAACACGAGAGAAATAAAATTCCAGAAAACCTGGCGGGCTTTCGGCTCCAGTTGGCCTCTACCCTAGTAAGCCAATCTGCGAATTTAGGCAGGCGTGCGATGCGTAGGGGCATGCCTACCGGGTTTTCCGAAATCTATGTAGGTATCTTGCTCCACGCCTGTCTACTTTCGCGGTTTGGATTTTTCATTTAGGCGCTGAGTCTGGTATGGTGAGAATATCTCGTCTCCAACTATCTGCGCTTTTGTGAATTCCTCTTCAAATAATGGCGGACTCTCGCCTTCCGATCGCTCGCTTGTGTATTTGGTACGTGGCGGCGACCAAGATGCCGCTCAAGAACTCTACGATCGATATGCTCGACGAGTGCTAGGTTTGGTCAAAGCCAAGTTCAGCAAACGCATGCAGACGATGACGGAACCTGAAGATGTAGTCCAATCGATCTTTCGAAGCGTTTTCCGTGGAGTCCAAGCGGGCAACTACAACGCACCCGAAGGTTCAACCCTTTGGAATCTGTTGGCTGTTATTTCTGTTCACAAAATGCGCAAGGGCTGGCGTCACTACACGGCTCAATGTCGCAACTTCGACCGCAATATTCAGCTAGATTCTCTTTCCGAAATGTTAGAGGCAGATGAAAACTCTGGCGCGTTCGTTGAACTGTGCGTAAAAGAGATTTTGGAATTTCTACCTGAAAATTACCAAGACATTCTTTCGCTACGCATGCAGGGTTTCAAGGTAGCTGAAATTGCTGAAAAGACCGGACACAGTAGTCGGACTGTGGAGCGCATTTTGCAAAAATGTCGCGAACAACTCGCCTCTATTTTGCTTGATACGTAACGGCTGCGAATGCGGTTGTCCTTCATGCCAAGGCAAAGCATTGCTTCAAGCTGAGGTGTCTAAACCGCGCGAGGGATTCACGTTGTCCCTCACTCACGCATTTTGATGTTGCGCTTTTCTGGTAACTCGAAGCGTTAGCGAGGGACAATCAATCTTGACCCGGTCCCTCGCTCACGCGCTCACGCGTCGGGTTACCAAAAGTCCCAGGATCAAAAACTGTTTTGCCCGCTCTTGTTCGAAATAGAACGCGACATCTGTTTGCCACAATCAAATTCGTCACACATTGCATCTGACTTCTTATCTATCTGCGATCTGAGCTAAGTAAGGTAAATAGTCTGCGGCAAAACGACGGCGCTTTTTCCAGGCGCTTGAGCAAAGCAATTTCGACTTGGTGAATATAAAATCTAGAGTATTCAATTTTCTTGGCGGGAACTGGCACCGATATTGCCTCTACCTTTTTGTAGAGCTGGCGCGTTGCACTCGTCATTTCATAGACATGGTTTGATGATGATTGACACTAACAACTTTGATCCAATTGGTGGCGCGGTTGAGCAGTTCGAATCGACATGGAGCTTGCAGTCTCGCGAGCAAACAATGGAAGTGTTACGTCAACATGGGCTAGAGAATGACCGCGAAGCGTTGGCAGAACTGATTCGTGTTGATATGGATTTCCGTTTTACAAATGGGTCGCCAACAAAGTTAGATGAGTATTTGCAGATCTTCGGTGACGAACTGCGAACATCAGATTACTTGTCAGACGTTGCCTACGAAGAGTTTCGATTGCGATCACGATACGGATATCCGTTTTCAGCTGCTCGATGGGATGCGTTTCCAGCGATCCGAAATGCTTTATGGTTTCGCGATGAATTCGGTTCATCAAGTATTGAACGCAATTTGCGATCCGCAGAAATCGATCCAAATGACCCCATTGTATTGGCGTTGGAGCAAGCCGGATTTTTTCCAGTACGTTTGCTTGGCGAGGGTCAAGCCAGCCAGGTTTTTCTGGCAACACAGTCCGACTTGGCCAGTCGTTATGTAGTGCTGAAAGTGATCGAGCACGAGTTTGCTTGCGAGCCGCAAAATATGGCGATGTTGCAGCACACAAACATTGTCCCCATCTTCTCTTTCCATTCACTTTCAAAGACCAAGCTTGTCATTTGCATGCCCTATTCTGGACGTGTAACGCTTGATGATTTTTACAAGCTTGATGGAATGATCAAACAGCGGGCGGGGGCAAGTCTGTGTCGTGTTGTGCGCAAAAAAGTCGAAGATTCCGTGATTCGTGACGCCAACGGTAATGGCATTAGCAACGGCAAGTCTCAATCGCACGCAAGTCTCTTACCGGCGGCAGATGACCAAGCGGTGCTTCTGCCGCTGGAGAAGATTCAATCTTTTAAGAGTTCAGAATTGTTGCTTTGGATCTTTCAACGAGTATCCGCAGGGCTTGCCCATTCGCATGCCCGTGGTGTCATTCATGGCGATCTGAAGCCTGCAAATATTTTGATTCGCAACGATGGCGAACCCGCTCTACTGGACTTCAATTTGTCCTCGTCAGATTCGCGACCTGCCAAGTTTTTTGGCGGCACACTTCCTTACATGTCACCCGAGACATTCGAAGCGTTGCTGCTTGGCAAGGGCAATTCATCTACCCAGGCTGATATCTACAGCATTGGCGTGTTGATGTTTGAATTCCTTAACGGCAAGCTTCCTTATCTGGCGCCGGTTTCCGACGATCCTGCGGAATTGAAGCAAGCAATCACAGCGCGCCGCGAGCTGCCAATAGAATGGGAAAACGACACCAAAGTCGACGAAGGCCTGAAGAACATCATTACCAAGTGTCTTCATCCAGACCCGACACAAAGGTATGAGACTGCCGCGCCGCTTGAACAAGACCTGCAACGCGAATTGGACCATCTACCATTGCAATTTGCTGACGAATCGGCAAACAACCGGCGGCGCAAATGGGTCAAACGTCACCCGTCGATTGTGTCGACAAGCTCCGTCGCTTCTGCAATTGGTATCGCTGTCATCCTTCCACTCACGATCTTTAGCTGGATCTATATGAAACGCTCGGCGCAAGCCGAATCACGAGCGCATGTGGAAGAATTTCGTGAGGACACAACACATGCATTGTCGGTTTGGATGATCGATCCAATGCGATATTTAGAGTCGACACTCAATGAGCTTAAGCAACCACTAGAAAAATTTGGTTTGCTTTCCATGGGGCCCAACCACTTTGTTCCTTCAGCGTTGACAAAACAGGAGCTTGACGAGTACCGAGAACTGGAATGGAGATACCTGGCGCAAATAGGCCTTGTCACTGTAAACGAATTACGTCGACAACATGATCCTGAGAGTCCGTTGGCCGATGACGACGAAAAACTGAATTTCATTGACAGATTGCTCAGCAAGCTGGAACAACATCCATTGGCCGCGAATTCCCTGGCACTGAAATGGATCCGCAAAATCCGTGGTGATCTGATCGGTGAATATTCCACCGATCCTGAGGCCAATGAAAGTGAGTTAAGCGTTAACGAAAAATACTTGCTGGCTGTTCGCGAGATGATG
>CAYNNP010000111.1:18258-20926 GCA_964398215.1 uncultured Pirellulaceae bacterium
GCCATTGAACTGGAACCTGAATTCTTCTTTGCCTACGTCAATCGCGGTAACGTCAAGTATCTCTTCAGAAACTTTCGCGCTGCCCGGGATGACTATACAAAAGCCTTGAGTTTGCGGCCCGATAGTTTGATGGCACTGGTAAAGCGATGTCGCTGCAACCGATTGATGCCCAATAGCGCCGAAGCGACTGAAGCTGACTACAAAGCTGCAATGCTACTGGAATCCGATAACCCCAAAGCCTTGGTAGAACGGGGACTCTTGCGTTGGATTCACAAAAAAGACAAACCTGGATCCAAGCTTGATTTCTTGGCAGCTGCCGATCTCGACCGACAATCTGCCGAAGCAAATTTTGAATTGGCTAAGTGGCATGTCAAAGAGTATCCAGAAGAAGCACTTCGATACTTTAAAAAAACCGTAAGGATCAATCCACGATCCGAATTGTACAGAACCGACCTCGCGGTTCATTACGCGCGAATGCAACAGCCAGTCAATGCTGTTCGCGAGATCAATACTGCGTTGAGAGGCAATAATTTGCCACGAACCTTGTACCAAGCAGGTTGTGTCTACGCACTGCTAGAGGGTGCAGAATCTGAAAAGGCATTGCTGTACATCGCCAAATCGATACACCTTGGCCTCATTGTCGACATCACAAACGATAACGATCTTAAATCGATGCAGGAGCTCGATTCTTTCAAGGCATTGGAAGCCACCATAAAACTTATGCGACGTCCCATCGATCGATGAGCAATCGCATATTCACTCTGTTCTATACAAAAAGGGCAAGCTGGTGGAAAATCGATCACGAAAAGTGCGGTACCAAGAATTGGAAGACCGACGACTATTGGTTGCGTTTGGAAACGCGTGGGCAAATCCTGATTCTCTCGCTATCAGCTTTGTGCAGGATGGCGCAGGAATCGGTGATACCGAAAACCAATTGAATGCAACACTCGATCAAGTCGCCGAGCGACAAGAGTGGCAAGAACTCGTCTTGCGAGCCTACCAAACCTGGTCGGTTCACGCTGACATCAACGTTGCCTTGCAAAATGATCATGGAAACGATTTCGGGGCACCGGGGTTGGCCACCGAGGATCCTCGATTTGGTGAGTTTCGAATCGGCGCAATACCACAAGTCGATGTGATCGCCAATGCTTTGCCATTTCAAACGATCGCAGGTACCTATTCGGGCGACATCATCCTGAATTCGTCTGAACAGTTCTCGTATGATGATTGGTCTGATGGTGCTCCTGTCGACCAACCAGAGGTTTATGACCTCCTCACTGTTGTGCTTCACGAAGCCGGCAACACCCTTGGAATCCAAGACAACCTGAATACTGAATCAGTTTTGTTTCAGCAATACACTGTTCCAAAGGGACTGCTGACAGCTGGTGATATTCAGTCGATCCAAGATTTGTATGGAGCTCGCGTTGACTCGCACGAAGTCACTGACAACGGATCCGCGACAACCGCGACAATCGTGCCGACTCCTGCTGAATTCGATCCTGCCAATCAGGTTCTGTCTGTTAGCGGCAGAATCTTGGATCAGGAAGATGTTGATTTCTACCAAGTCACCACCATTCCAGGCCAAGACAGTCTGACCTTGCGTCTTCGCGCGCAAGAAATCAGTTTGCTGTTGTCCAAGATCGAAGTATTCGATACTTCCGGACAATTACTTGCTGAATCAGAAGCCGACTCGGTGTTTGCCAATGACCACGAAATCGATTTGACAGGACTTGGGGATTCGACCGAGCTATTGATCAAAGTTTCTGGTGCGACAAACGATGTCTATGCTATTGGCGACTATCAACTGCAAGTCGACTATCGTTCGGATGAAGTGAAAGTCAGTGACATCCAAGTTAGTTCGTACGATGCTGGCGCCGACCAAATCTTTGAAGACTTCGACTTGTTGGACGATGAACTGGGCGACAACGATACGATTGCCAATGCGGTCGAGTTGGACACTACCGCTGGGTTTGAAGAAAACACTGGCTTTCAAGTGCATTCATCGATCTCGGGCGAGAACGATGTCGACATCTGGAAAATCGAGTCTCCTGACGAAGTAGATAGCTCGCTAGTTATCAACCTCGCTGGTGTTGGTCTTGATCAACCATCTTTTAACATCGAAGTGGTAGACAGTTCTGGAACGCCAATTGGCGCTTCGGGCCGGTTAATCAATGACGGTACTTGGCGAATACAAGTTGCTCAAGTCGATGTTCAGGACGAGATGTTTTTGAGAGTCAGTGTTGATCCACAATCAGACGTTCAAGTCGGAAACTATATCGCTACTGCGGAATTTGTTTCATCAAGCGATCAGCTGCACGAACTTTCTTCTGGAGAGTTGGCTACCGAAACCGATACGTTGCAGCAATGGACGGTCAACAAGAGCAAGCTTTTCCGGTTCAACCTTTCGGCTTATGGTGGTGAAGAGGGCGGTGCCGTTCGGCTTACCATCTACGATGCTCATACCGAGGATGTGCGATTATCGATTTCCGCTCGGTCCGATGTCACACGAACCGCTTTCGTATGGTTGATGGAAGGAGACTATATCGTTCGCTTTTCTTCAATCGCTGCTCCTGGATCCACGCCCAGCCCGATCGGGTATCAGTTGCTATTTGATGGGATATCGGACGACACTGGCGATGACAATGGCGACGACATCATTGGGTATTTG
>CAYNNP010000112.1:0-20743 GCA_964398215.1 uncultured Pirellulaceae bacterium
TGATCGCCATGCGAATGGTCGTGATCGTGACTGTGTCCCAGATACCTCTCGCGTCGCTGGTTTGGTGCAAGGCTTCGCCAAGCATCTTCGGTCAATTGACAAAGCCGAATCGCTTGGTCACAACGCTGTGTCTCCCAATTTTGTGCATCATCTTCAATGGAAACACGAATCGATTCACTTAATTCGTAGATCGGTATCCAACGTTCTTCACTGATATCTGAATCAGCGGCAATTTCCGCGCTCCATGAAATCAGATCATTCAATTCCGATACCGCGCTGACATCGTCAGGCGTCTTTTCCAATGTTGCGACCCGGGCCCTGATTTTCTTGCCCAAGTCGGCAAGAGATCGTGGTGTGTGGGCGGGCACTTCATGTTCGTGATCGTGCAGGCTTGTCTTGGTGCTTTCCTGGCCACAACCAATCATCGGCAGCACAAGCACCAACAGCAATACCGAGCTGCACGAGAACTGAAATCGAAAAATCGGAGTACATTTTTTCATCTATTTGTACTCCGGAGCGGGAACACTGGCCAAAGTTTGCTCGATAGCCGAATCGACATCGCCATTGGCGGCTAGTAATCGCACACTTAGAACAGGATAGGCCACCTGCAACACGTCGCTGGGAGTCACAAAATTGCGGCCTTGCAACATTGCCCAAGCTTGTGAGATTCTTTGCCAAAGCAACATTCCTCGAGGACTCACACCGAGTTCGATTGTTGGATCATTGCGCGTAGCTTCCACCAAATCAACGATGTACTCTTGTACGCGTTGGTGAACGGAAATTACCGCAGCAGATTCTTGCAACTTAACAAGTTCCTCTAGGCTTAAAACGGCGCTATCAATTTGTGATCCGTGAGTGCCTCGAGTTGCCGCTTCCAGGATTTTGACCTGAGCGCTTCGATCGGGGTAACCGATTTGAATCTTGATTGAAAATCGATCCAACTGAGCTTCAGGCAACGGATAGGCGCCGTGCGAGTCGATCGGATTCTGCGTCGCAATCACAAAAAACGTTTCTGGCAAAGTGTGCGCGACCGCATCGATGGTGACTTGACGTTCAGCCATCGCTTCCAACAGCGCGCTTTGCGTTCGGGGCGTGGTTCGGTTCAGTTCGTCAGCCAACAGTACATCTGCGAACACAGGGCCGGGATGAAAATCGAACTCGTGTGTCTTTTGATTAAAGAGGTTGAAGCCCGTGACATCGGTTGGCAACAAATCGGGCGTGCACTGAACTCGAGCTAAGCGGCCACCCAGGCACTGCGCCAGCGCCTTGGCCAGCGAAGTCTTTCCCGTTCCCGGTAAATCATCCAGCAGCAAGTGGCCACGCGCGAGCAAGCAGGCAATCACCAACTCGATCTGCTCGGACTTGCCCAGCAGCACCCCATTCAAGGATGCTCGTAGGTTTTGCAAGGATTCAATCCCAGCGGCAGAGCTTGATTCATTTACTGTGGCGGTCATGACCGATTCTCCATCAACAATTTCTTGAGCGTCCGCATTGGCAATGCTCCAACGAGACCATTGGCGACTTGGATCTGAGCTCGACTTGGATCAGTATCCACATTTCCAAAATAAAGTCGATCAGCCAAATCGCAAAATGACCGGATGATGACTTTGAGCTGCGAATCAGGAGTTTCTTGATCCGTCACTTCGTGCAGCAACCACTCGCGTGGCGGAGAACCAGTGGGCCGGGAGTGCCCAAGCAGTGTGGCACGTGTTTCAACGATTCGCAATGCAAACGCAAGTCGCCGACGGGGACTAAGTGCAACAGAAGCCCACCAGAGAACCGTCAAACCCAATTCCAACCAAATCAAGCGTGTTAGAAAGATCAGACTCGCGCCAGCGATCAACATCAATGCCGTTGACCAATGCTGAGCCGCAAATCTTTGCGAGGCAAGCCACCAAGACACATCGTAGTTGGGTTCGTTGAATGACGGTGTGGGTTCGATTTCGAACCAGCTACCATAGTCCATCCGGATCTCGACCCAAGTATGCACATCGCGCGGAAGTACGTTGGTGTGACCAGCTGCGATTTCGACTGCTGACGGTCGCACATAGAGTCCCGTAACCAAACGCGACTGCAATCCAATCTCACGGGCCATCAAAGCAGCCGTGGTTGCAAACAAATGATCCCCACCACGACGCTTGTCGAGAAACTCGGTGATTGGAGAGTCGGATGTAAAATCCACGTTTCGATCAAAGACGAATTCAGTGCGTAAATTCTGGACTATCGACCTTAGCTTCGCGTATGGTGTTGCGTCCTGATCGGTCCATTGCTGAACCAATTCTGAAATCGCCCGATCGGTTTCGACTGGCAGCGCGGCGTTCTTTACATCTCCCGATCGCGTTGACTTTTTACTGTTCACACTGGCGATCAGTTCATCTTCCATCGCACGCAATCCAATCGTATGGACAACGGTCAATGGCGGTACTCTCTCCCGACCCGGCATGAAAAAGGATCCATCATCATCGATCCCAAAGAAATCTTGGCGATCAACCAGCTTGATATGAACACCGCTGGACATCATTGGTGATGGCAGACGCGTTGTTTCCAAGCGGATCATTTTCAACTTGCCCTGCGCAATTCGGTCAGGATCGGATTCTAGAACCTTCGCTATTGTATTTTGATCAAAGAACCAAACCTGGTCGCCAAATTCCTTGCGGGTTAGTTTTTTTTGGCGATAACTTACCTCGTTCTTCCAATCGACTCCGTCAAATGTATCGTAGCGATTCATCGCTAATCGAATTCCAGTCGGGCCTGACCACTGAACCAGAGCATTCTTGGCGACATCCTCCAAGTGACGATGTTGTTTTTTGGGCGGCTGTCGATCAGTCGAAAACGATGCGCTTCCTTTGTCGCTGCGTGCTGTTCGGCTATGACTCTCCAACACGTTTTCCGAAGACATTCCCTGACGACGTTCTGATTTGCCCTTCTTTTTGGGTTCACCAATTGAATCGCTGAACATGTCGAACAGAGTGGATTCCGTGGACTCCAAGAACAGATCGCTTTCGACGGCACCGAAGGATTCTGCGTGGTCTTTTGCCGCAATCGCTGCATCACCACTTCCGACACCATGAGTCGCGGCTGGATCAGACCATTCAGATCCACCACTGGTTGGCATGAATCCGAATTGAAAACGATCCGGTTCACCAAACCGATCTTTGGCGACCAGCCCACCCAAAACGAACAGAGCAACGGCCGCGATGACCGTCAACGGCCGCAGAGATCCATTTCGCGAGACTTGATCTGCGGCACAAAGGTCGATTCGTTCCCAATGATTGGCGACCAAATGCCAAACGCAGACAGCCATCCAAGCAATGGCAATCAGAATCGCGTACTGAGCATCTGAGATCACCGTGCAAAAGAGCGTTAGAAAACCTGAGGCGACCAGCGACATGGAACGCAATCGCCCAGGCAGTACTGCCAGCGCCAATGCAACCACGCCAAAGAACATCAACGCAGTTAGTTGCATGGGGATCGCAGCACCAAGTTTGCGCGAGGCTAATGCGTTGACTATAGGCGGCGAAACCAACAGCAAACAACATGCTGCAGACAGTCGGCGGTTGCCTTTGGAAAGTCCAAAAGCGAATCCGATGAAACCCAGCCCAATCGCGATCAGTTCGATCATCAATATTGGGCGTGACTCCAGTGGAGATCGCAGCGACACTACCGCAACCAATCCGATGATTGCCAATAGAGAGGTTTCGCGTCGGCGTCGGTCAAGCTGCAGCATTGGCATGACCGACCTCCTGCCAGAAATCATTCAGTGCGGTCGATAAATCTTTGCTGCAGTCGACTTGCCAAATTCGCAATCCATTGCCGCGTCGCATTGAGGCGCCAGGGTTGCTGACTCTGACCGTTGTCCCTGATGGATCGCCCGTGATTTCGATCGATACGTTTGACTGTGAAGTGCTTTCGCGCGAGCAAACGGTACCTTGAATCGGAATCATAGCCATCTGACTCAGGACTGCGTGAAAGGCAGCTTTTCCTTTGACAGGGTGTTTTGAGTCGATCCGACTTGATTTGTCACCGACTGCAACTCGGAGCGGCAACTTTTGTTGATGCAACGACGCAATGATACTGGCGGCAATACGAATGCGGCGTGATAGTTCGGTTGCGCCAGCCGATCCAATCTTTGTATCCAAGCGAATGTCGATGACCGCTGTTTGAGGTGCACTGCGTTCGGACACCATCAACGAATTGGTGCGCGCGGATGCGACCCAATGAATATGCTTTGTTGAATCACCACGACGAAAGTCGCGGACTCCATTGATGTCGCCGTCGCGACCACTGCGTGAACCAATGCCAAGATCCGTAGCAACTTTGGCTGAGAATCTCACCAGTCCCGGGGTTGAATAGACTTTTGGCCAAACCGTTAGCTCAGAGACATGTTGGATTTCACGGCGCGCGGTCCAAATTCCAAACGGAAATGAACAAGCGACGTTTGGTACTTGCCGTGGGTACAGCCCTCGAACCTGAGGATGAATGTTGATCCCATAATCCGCTTGGCACATCGGAGGTACAGACGCTAAGCCAACAGTTGGAAGCGGCGCTGTTGATTCCGAATTCGGCGAGTCTTCATTGGCGTCGTGGTCGCTGTCCAAGTATCCTTCGACAGCCAGACCCCACAACGGAATCGGTAATCGATTGCGAACTTTGACAACCATGCGGCACGGATCTTCTTCGTGCACAGTTTCTTCGCCAGGGGCTAGCTCTAGCCGCGTTGCACGAACCGCGATCAATGGCCAGACCATGCCGACGACGATGATCGTCACAAGCGATGCAGCCAAACTCCAGCCAACCGGGCTGAAGTACAATCCGATGATACAACTAATAATGGTTGCGACCACAAACCAGCCAATTGGTTCCTTCAACCAATAAACAAAACGATTCGCCCAAGGACAAAAATCGGTGGTCAGGATTCGCGACAGCCAACTTTGTGACTTAGGCATTTCATGGGCGGATGCCATGACGGATTACTCCCAAATACAATCAAACGTAAGACATACTGCTGCTTTGGATCACAGATCACGTTAAGAGAGTTGTTCGCTGCATGCGCAATCGAGACTGAACTCTTGACGTCAAAACCCAGCGCAACCAATTCCTTGGTCACACGACAGGGCAATGCGATGTGCCAGCAAGCACAATCGAAACGGCGCAAGCACGCACCGTTTTCAGCAACTTACGCGAGGGGCGGCCCGCGAACGGACAGAGCACTTAGATCGATCGAAGTAACCCAAATTGGCTGGACGATCGTCAATTCAGTGGAGACATCAGCAAGCCGAAACTCAATTGCGTCGCTTGGCAATGTAATCGCATCACGCGATGCAAAGAACGATTGGCAAACACTGCATTCGTCAGAATCGTGATTGCAAGGAGCCGCAGGTTCTGAATCTTGCGGCAGCGCCTCATCAGCACTGGAATGGTCATCGTGATGACAACAATTCGAATGGTCGTGGTGATGTGCTTGGCTATCTGCGTCAACTGTTGGTGCATTCGATTCACAACAGAGGCTCGCGTGATCATGATGGTGAGATCCAACGTGAACCCATCCTGCAACATTGCCAAACAGCAATGCAACGAGTGCAAAAAGGGCTACGAATCGACGCTGGAAAAACATGAGACCAGGAACCACCAACCAAGTTAAATTGGAGCAGTAAAAGTTGACTGTGAATACGTACAGTATGACATAAACCACTACGTAAAGTCAATGTAAATGGTTTCTCAATTATTCCATTTCGCCCCACAATTTCGCTTTTTTCCAGGGGATTCGGCCCCAGAACTTGGCTTTGCAAGTCTTTTGTTTTTAGTTCCCACTTAGCACGCGTCTTGCTTAAAAAAATCTCTCACCGTGTCCGCGTTTTGTGAGCAGTGTGATCAGCGGTTTTTCAAGAACGCGGCGGATTATTTTGACGCCGCGGATTTGTTGGTTGTCATTGCGACTTTCGACATTAGTGCATCACGCAGAGCAACGGATTCACGACTACAGTCGGGATACTGTGTGGACAATTTCGCGTGTTCGACTGCTGCATCGGTACGACCAGCTTCCATTTCTAGGATGGCCATATTGTGGTGCGCCGCAGACAGGCCATACATGGATTCAAAGTTCGACAACGCACCTTGGCGATCGCCTTTGCGGTGCAGGACAACTGCTTGAGTTGATCTCAGTCGTTGGTCGTCTGGCGTTACCATCAACCCACGACCGACGGCTTCCAGTGCTGCATCCGCGCGGCCCATATCCATCAGCGTCCAGGCAAGATTGTTGAATGTTGACGAGTCCGCATGACCGCTTGCGATTGCACTTTCGTATCTCGCAACAGCAGTCTCTGAATCGCCTATCTGCGCGAACAATGGAGCCAATTCCAAATCAAAACTCTGGCCGTTGGATTCTAGACTCTCTGCCTTCTCGTACAGTGCGATCGCTTCGGTGGCGTGTCCTTTCGTTGCCAAGCTCTTTGCAGTTTCAATGCACAGTTCACGCTCGTTGTGGTTAGCCGTGCCATTGAAGGATTTGGCTCTATCGAACTGTGGAACAATTTCGCGATCTTCAGCTTGGCGAAGCAGGCTGCATCCAACAAAGCAGCTGTACAATAAGGCCAATGTACCCGTTGTAACTAACCAATGCGTTCTGGTTTTTGTGTGCATCAGAACGCTCCTGCCTGTCCAGTACCAATGTTTCCGTTATTGCCGATATTGCCTGTGTTGTTCATGCGATTTTGGTTAAGTCCACTTACGACCCGCTCGGCAACTGGTCCGGAGAGACCTAGCGCGGCGGGTGTTGCAACCACAACATCGATTGGCGGCACGCCAAGACTGCCGAGATAGTAGACAAAATCGTTGACACGCGATTGATCAAGCTGCTCACTGGATGAAGGTTCAATGACCCAAGTGGTTTGTTGTGTAGATCCTCCATTCTGTACCATTCGTTGGACCCGTTCGATTGCTGCAGGGGAAAGCTGTGTTGACTTGCCTATGAAATCACTCTGGTACAGTACCGTTTGGTCTGCCAACGCGCTGGTCGCTTGAGCGGTCTGCAACCGACAAAGTTTCGATCCAACAGGTTCTGGAATTGATCCTGCGGGGATATCTGCACATCGGTCTACGCCAAGGATCCCGTTTTGCATACAACCAGCCGAAAAACACAGGCAGAGTACGACGACTATAGGATATAGATTGCGGCTCATCACTGACCTCCGTAAATGGGCAGGGAACTAGAGGCTTCACCAACGCCTTGTCTGACTGGAACAGCGATGTGTGGTGCTCGCGCGGGTGTGGTTACGCATCGATCCGTTGGGCCAATCTTGCCAATCATGAACCGTTCGGGGCAACAATCTTCTGCGCGTTCCATGCGTGCATGATCGGTTCGTACCGACGATCGGAAGTCTCGCGAACGGCGGCTCTCCAATCGATTTGCAATGTAGAACTCCATATCCGTTGGCTCATGAACATCGCTACCTGGCAACGTCCGTGGTTGACTACTGTCGAGGGGCGAGACTAAGTGTGGAGTGACCAGAATCACTAGTTCTTGTTCGCCCCCACTGCTGCGGTTCACGCCACCGGTTGGTCCAATCAAAGGTAGATCACCCCAAAACGGAACACGGTCGGTACTTGCACCGTAGTTAGTTTGCATCAGGCCCGCGACTGCAATCGTCTGCCCACTACGAAGTTGTACTGTCGTGGCAAAGTTGCGACTGTTCAATCCGGAGACTTGCGTTCCACCACCGCCACCACCGATTGACGTTCCAAGCGATTCGTCACGCGTACTGACTTCCGCGTCGACTTGCAGTTGAATGATATCGCGGTCTTGAATGAACGGCGTGAATTGGAGTTGAACCCCAAACGGAATGAACGAAACTCCTTGCAAGTTTTGTCCGTTACCATTGCCGCCGGATGAAATGATTGGAACTGGAAAGCGGCCGCCAGCTTGAAAGTTAGCCGCTTGCCCATTCATTGCGATCAAGTTGGGTTCAGCAAGTGTTCGCGAAAGGTTCATGTTCTTTAGTGCTTCGATCGCCAAGCTGACTTGTCCCATATCCAACGACGCCAGCACATTTCCGCTTGTTGTTGCAGCGGCTCCACCGGTTTGTTGATTGCCTGTCAGCGACTGAAACACAGTTAGCCCGCTGCTGTTATCGACAGAGAAGTTCAGCCCGATACTGCGAGCCGCACTACGGTTGACTTCCGCAACCGTGACCTTCAGCATCACTTGTTGTTCACCGACAACCTTCAGTTGATTGATGATGCCCGCTCGTGCAAGCGCGATTGGGTCTATCAATCGGCGTCGCTGGGCAGCAGCCTCTTCGGCGGCCAACGTGTCATTGGTGTTGCGGAGATTAAGCAGTTCTCCGACAGTGGAAGTCGCTACCGAATTGTTTGCGTTGTTGTTGCCAAGCGATCCGGCTTGGACACCGCGTGCGCCTGTAAGCACTTGTAGAATCTGAGCCATCTCGATCGTGTCAGGCGTTTGACCGCGAACGATCAATCGATCTTCAATTTGATCAAGTTCGATGTAACTGTTGGGAAACTTTTCGTTCAGCTCGCTCTCAAGTGATTCGATCGGTCTCGCTAAAATTGGATCTGCATAAACTCGGACTAGGTAACTGACAGTTGTTTGGCCCGATGGAGATTGCGGATCTTCAAACCACAGGATTAACGTGGTCGATCCAGCTTGAAGACCGGTGACAGCAATCTCTTTGCCACTGTCCTGGTCTATCACCTCGGTGCGAATGATTTCTTCGTTGGGTACGTAAATCCGCTTGGGGATCTTGGCAAGCTGTAATACTTTGGGCCGCCCGAGAACTAGGTTGAGTGGTAGTTCAGGATCAATCGTTCCTCGGATAAATCGCTGCTCTTGCCGTACCGCTTCACCGCTGGGAGGTGGCAAAACAAGTTCCGCTGGGAATCCACTTTGCACTTGAGACTGTGGTCGCGCGGTAGGAAGCACCGGCGACGCTTCGCGATCGGCTGGAAAACCGATTTGGGGCGAAACTTGTATGGTTGCCGGTGGATCGACAAGACGCGGTATCGAGTCTTGCCCCCACGAATGAGCTGCGAGTGTTTGCGCGGCGATGACGCACAAACAAAGCAGGATTGGCGGGCGATTGATGGGAGAAGTTTGCACGGTGGAAAATGCACCTTGATTGAGTTTCACAGATTTTCAGCGCGAGGTTACACGCACCCGCAGTTATTGATCCGACCACCGAATATTCCCCCATATCGTCAAAGTTTACCAATTGCTTTAGCGAAGATACCTTTAAAATCCGATGACTCACTTACTGACAAGATGAATCTCCTGGTACTACAAAGGATCAAAAATGGTTTTTACACGAGTTGTTTTGGTTGCGTTGGCAGTCGTTGTTGCTACTCCTGTGTTTGCGCAAGATGCTCACAGTCACAAAGGAATGAAGGATGAGCATGCTGCCGCGCACCGCGAGCATGATGTTTGGGAGGCGGAACACAGCAAATGGCGCGTGGAGCATTTGCGAGCATTGGCAATGTTGTCCAAGTTGCAGGCAAGGATCTTTGAACACGAAGCCGAGCTTGAAGAGCACGCTCAAGAGATCCGAGCGCACGAGGACCACGCGCATCACCACGGTGAAGAAATTGCAGAGCATGAGTCGACCGGAAAAGGCGACGACCACGCTAAGCTAGAAAAAGAACATTCCGATTTCAAAATGAAGCACAAGGCGATGGCTGCAAAGCACGCGATGCTGCACAAAGGTCACAACGAATTGATGTCGATGATCAAAAAGATCTTTGAAGCTAGCATGCACTCGCACGATCATTCGAGCGATCACTCGCATGACCACTCAGGCGATCATTCACACGATCACAAGAACTAGCGAACGCTTCGTACCAAGGCGGGGACTTTGCTTATTGTGTCGGCGAGATCTTGATTTCGCTGAACAATGGCATCGCGATCCGCTTCTGATAGCGTGCTTAGAATTTGCCAGGCATCGACGATTCGCGGCGATGCGTTTGGCCTGCGTGTTTGGCCCTGGTCCAATAATTGAAAGCCGACAACGTACTGATTCTGTTGACCTTGAACATCGATGCGCTCGTGCAGCACCGCAGCGTATCCCACATCCGTGATGGATGCGAAATCCACAGGGGTGACTACTATGCTGTCGCTGGGGTCCGAATCGACTAACTGAGCGATTTCGCCAAGCGTGTTTCGGGCAGTCGCGATCTGGTACCACTGATTGTCATCTGACGAAAATGCGAAGGGAATCGCAGGATAAACGCTTGGATGATTGGCCGATCCGACGTGAACAATTGGTTTGCCATCTGCAATTGCTGTGGCGCGAACCATCACACCATCGCGGCGAATGTCGTACTGGCCGTCGGCAGGTGCAGTGAACCACGCTAAGTGTCCAATCAGTAACGGCGAACCACCACCGCTAGAGCTTTCGCCAGCGATGCGATCCAGTGGATTTGCGATTCCGGTTCGCTGAGGTGTACGACGTATACGGGCAAGGAACGCGTCGCCATTTTCGTCGGCAACAAAGTCGTCGCGAGCGTAGCTGTTGGATTCGATTTGGTCTCTTGTTTCGTCGTAGGTGCCACGGACCAAATCGCCATGCTGCTCATTCGTTTCGTTCAATTGTGGATCAGGACGAAAGATGAAGTTCGCTGGATTGGTAAGAGCATCACCAGTACCTGTCCCAAATTGTGCGCGGTCTTGCGCGTCGCGCTGAACAAGCGACTGATCAGGCCCGGCCCCCAGCGTTGTATTGTTCGCGGTTGGATCCAAGTCATCATCAAACACATTGCGAGTGACTCGCCGTGCGTGTTCGCGGCCTTCGTCTCCAACGTTTCTTGCGCCTTCGAGCGCTGCGGTATCGACTGCCACTTGCATTGACCGCCGCGACATCAATACAAATCCAAAGTCCAGTGTCAGCGCAAGCACTCCCACCAGGGCGATGATCAACAGAATCATCACGACCAAACTTTGGCCACGACGGTTGTTTGCTTTGCAGTTCACCGAAACACCTCACGTCGATAGATCGCTTGGAAACTCATTACCCTGCGGAACGGCCGAACAACGCGAGTGAGTGCTTCCAGTTCGCCCAACCCAAACTCTCCGGCATTTGGGTTTGAACCTGGGAGGAGGCTACCAGGCGAGATTCGTGCGGAAGGTGTATCGAGCGTGTAGCAAGACGAAAAATCGTTCGACGCATTGATCTCCACATCGCCAGCAAGCACGATGATGCCGCGGCGACGTCCATCAGGGTTCGTGGCAACGTTTTCCAGGTCACGGTTCAGCAAAGTCGTCGATTGCGCCGGATAATTGATTCGCAGCGCGACCATACCGGGTTCGAACGACGAGAGAGCAGGTGTTGAACTGAGCAGCGCAAACGGTCCGCGGTTTGGGGTGCTTGGATCGTTGTCGTGATCAGCTCGGATTTCTTCGACCGGCGCAACCCACTGGACGATTGTCTCGCCTGAAGCGCGAATCGTCTCTGGAAAAGACGTTGGTGAAGTAGAATTTGCGACTTCGCGATACTCAACGATTGGAATCAACACGGTTTGTTCGCCGGTGTTGGAATTGACCACTAACGCGCCCGGATACCGCGTCATGTCATTGTCGCGAATCATCGCTGGAACCAGCAGTCGGTTCAACAACGGAAGAGTATCAACGAATGATTGGAAATCGGTTCCCAACCACTCGCTGTCATTGATGACCAGATACTGCTCGTCGTAGATTTTCTCTTTAAAGGTCGTTTCATCGGAGGCCAGATCGGGCATGCCGCACACGTTGAAATCGCCCAGCCCTAGTTCTTGTTCGGGTTCAAAAGGCATGCGAGCGATTTCTTGTGCCGCAACGTCAACGGCTTGTTGCAACACGTTGGCTTGAAAGAAGAACAAGCCAAAGCTGATGGTAGCACCGATCAAGATAATGATGATCGGAATCAAAATCGCAAATTCAAGTAACGCTTGACCTCGGCGGCGATCGATTCTCTTACTGCGGCCATTCGCTCGTAGCATCGGTTTTAGCCAGGGTGCGGTGAATCTTTTTTCGCCGGAGGGCGGGACTGCAAACAACAAATTCGTCGGCCCACTTCGATTTTCGTCTCTCCGTGTGGAATCTCCAACACACTTTGGCAACGTTGTTTGGGAACTACGATGGACCATGGTTTCACCTGTTCGCGAACTTCTTGCACTGCGCCGTCTTTCGCGATGAAGTACACGTCGATGGTTGCTCGCATCCACATCGTGTGAATACTGCCACAGGGCTGGATCCATAGCCCGAATCCTTGGCAAAATGTTTTTCGAAACATCAGCCCGCGGAAGCGTTGCCACCACGTTGACGCGCGTTCGGCGTTGGCCAACAAGACTTCGCTCGTTTCGCAATCGATGATTTGCATTTCTCATTGTCCTGTTACTCCGCTCAAAGTTTGGCCCAACGCACCAAATGCTTGGTATAGCATCGGACCTATTAAGATCACAAAAATTCCTGGCAAGAACCCGATCACCATCGGTACAACGAGCTTTGTTGGTACCGACATCGCAGCTGCGCTAGCCTTTTCGCGTCGGCGAGATCGCATTTCCGCCGCTTGAATCTTCAGTGTTTGGCCGATCCCTGCGCCCACTTGTTCTGCTTGCACGATCGCGGAAATGAATGTGGAGAACATTGGTACGCTGACACGCTTCATGAGCCTGCGCAGCGAATCGACTCGAGATCGTCCGGCCATGTTATCGGCTTGAAACGATCGCAACTCTTGAACGAGCGGTCGTTGGGGCGATTGAGCAGATAGAACTTGATCCAATGCCGAATCAAATCCAACACCTGCTTGCGAAAGTGTATTGAGCAGGTCTAGCGTTAACGGCAAGTCTTGTTCGATTTCTTGAACGCGTTTGCGTCGCATGGAACGCACGACAAGGGCTGGGATCAGTGCAAGCACGACGATCATGCACCAAGGCATCGCCAATATGAATGGAACAAAGACATTGCCGACACCACCTGGTATCGATCGGATGAAGTCGATCGCGGTATCGATCACGCCTGTTGTCATCAATCGGTACCAAACGGTGATACCAAAAAGGGAGAGCCCAATGGTGGATGCCCAAAATATGAGCTCTGCTTGCGAGTTGCGAAAGCCAGCCCGAAACAACCAGCCACGCACACCGGACAAGTTGCGGCTTTCAAATTCAAGTTGTGCATCATTCGGCGCTGCGTCATCCGACTCGAAACTGTGCATGCGATCGGATACCGCAAATTTCGTGGACAGAAAATGCCACACGGCATAAGCGACCAGCGCGATCACGATGACGGTTAGGATGATGAATAGGGTTTGCATTGGCTGTCTCTAATTCACCTGGGGGAACCGTGGTGAGTTTGATGCGTCGAATCCGCCCATCAGCGGATTTGCACTGGCACTACGAACAACAGAGCGCTGTGTAATTGAAGGGTAGTTTATCAATGCTTGAATTACTTTGATCATACCTTTGGCCTGCTGATTTTGGAAATGAGGGCCACGCCGACACCTTGTAGAAACAGGCATGCAGCAATCATCCATGAACCAGGGGTACTGCCTAGAAACGAAAGAAATCGTGATGGATCAGCTTGCCACATCATCGCCGCCATGAACCAAATGACAGCCAACACGGTGAATGTCGTCAATGTGCCTTGCGTACTAAGCGTTCGCAATTGTCGTGCAATCGCCAGTCGGTCTCGAATCGTGCTTCCAATCGCTGCCAGCGTTTCACCAAGTTCACCACCTACCTGCCAGTTCACTGTTAGCGTTGTTGCAAACAAGCGAAAGGTCTCCGTTGGCACACGTTGCGACAGCAAACGAAATACGCTCGGTGGCGAATCGCCCAAGCGTAGCCGAGCGACCATTTCTTGCATTTCAGCGCGCAGTGGCATAGGTGAGTTTTCTGCGGCCTGATTCAGGGATGCTTGCAATGAAGATCCCGCGCTGACGCTGGCAACCAAAATGTCAATCGCATCGGCAAGCTGCGATTCCATTCGGCTGATTCGCCATTGATAGATCCACGCATCGACTTCGGAGCCGATCAACGCCAGCACAAAAATCACACCAGCGGCGATGTTCCAGGGCCATTCCCAATACCACCCCATCGCGATGCCGATCGGAACAACAATCAGCCAGGGCAGCAATCGGTAGCGCCGGGCAAATGGTTGTTCGATTTCGTCGACAAAATCTTCTTCCGATTCTGTTTCGTTTAGACGCCGGACAACCCGGTCTCGCTGGGAGACGTGATACCAGTAGACAGCTAGGCCAAGGATCGCGGCAATCAAACCACCGGCTGGAATCAAGGCTCCTGTCATGTATTCCGCCTCGCAAACCAACCACGATCAACTTCGTTGATTCCGCGCGCCAACAATTCATCAACAACGCGCGGCACAACGCCCGTCGCTTCAAAGTTGCCTATGATTCGGTTCTCGGATCGACCGGTTGGTTTGAAGATAAATATATCCTGCAGTTGTGGCGTCTTGCCTTCGATGCCGACAACCTCTGTGATTTTTTCGACTCGCCGCACGCCATCTTCATAGCGCCGCACGTGGATCAAATAGTCGATTGCCGAAACAGCGTGCTCACGAATTGCTTGCGACGGCAAGTCCATGCCCGCCATCATCACCATCGTTTCTAATCGAGCAAAAGCGTCGCGCGGGCTATTGGCGTGTACGGTGGTCAAGCTTCCATCGTGACCAGTGTTCATCGCCTGTAACATGTCCAATGCTTCACCGGCGCGAACTTCGCCCATCACAATTCGATCCGGTCGCATTCGTAGTGCGTTGACCACCAAGTCGCGCTGCGTGATCGCACCTTTGTCTTCCGTATTTGGAGCCCGCGTTTCCATTCGGATTACGTGTTCTTGTCCCAGCATCAACTCGGCAGCGTCTTCGATCGTAATGATTCTTTCGCTATGCGGAATCGCTTCGGCGATACCGCCCAAGAAAGTCGATTTTCCGCTGCCGGTTCCCCCCGTAACCAGAATGCTCTTTCGATTTCGAACCAGCGCAACAAAGAACTTTTCCATCATCGGCGAAAACATGCCCAGCCGCATCAAGTCCTCACGTCCCAGTCGTCGACGTCCAAACCGGCGAATCGATAGCGTCGGGCCATCGATTGTGACTGGAGGCAAGGTCGCATTGACACGGCTGCCATCGGGCAAGCGTGCATCGACCATTGGCGACGATGTATCGATTCGGCGACCAACTCGAGCGGCAATCCGCCCAATGATGCGGACCAAGTGTTCCTCATCGCGAAACCGAATTTCGGTCGGCTCCAGTACACCGAAACGCTCGATATAAACACTGTCATATCGATTCACCAAGATATCGGTTACCGCCGGATCACCCATCAACGGAGCCAACGGTCCAGTGCCAAGTGTTTCTTCTAAGAGGTCATCTGCCAGTCGAACCCGCTCGGCTTCGTTTAGCGGCAGATCTTCGTTTTCTAAAACATCGCCAACGAACTGGTCGATAAACGGTTTCAACCCCTCGTCGCTTGAAGTCAGCAAACCTTGGCGATTCAATTCGTCAATCAAGCGTTCGTGCAAATCGCCCTTGATCGCTTGGTACTCGACGTTGCGGTTCACACGGCGCGGCGTGCTCGTTGCGCTCTTCATTTCCGGTCGCGCATCGTCTTGTTTGACTCGCAAGCGATCTTTGGGAACTTCGATCGACTTGCGCTGCAAACGCTGTCGCAAAGATTGCCGATCGCTCATGCCAATTCGCCTCCGATATTGTTGGCCAACCGACCACTAGGTGCGACTTGGCCTGCGCTATCGCGCGAACTTACGGTAGCAGGCTTGGCGACAGATGCGACACCGAATGCTTCGATGTCGTCAACAAGTTCTCGGATTGCGCTGGCCGCTTTGTTCCATCGCATTGAAATGGAACTCGTGATGAACGGTTTTCCAGTGTTTGCAGCCAATATGATTTTGCGATCATACGGAATCACATAGTCGGCTTCGCGCCCAAGGTATCGGGCAACTTCCTCTTTCGACGGCCCACCAGCGCGAGTCGAATACCGATTCATCAAAACTCGTTGACGCGTAGTAGGAAATTCGACATCGTCTAGCAAGTCAAAAAAACCACGCACGGTTTGTAATGTAGGTACTACATTCTCGACCACAATGACAGCTTGATCACTCAAGTCAAGGATCGCCATGATGGTTCGATCGAACAACGGAAACGTGTCGATGATGACAAAGTCGTAGGTGCGACGCGCGAGCAACAGAACCCGTGAGATGAACGCATCGTCGATCTCGGCTGCATCAATTGCATTCAGCGGGGCCGCCAGAAGGTGCAATCCCGATTCGTGAATGGTCATCAATTGAGCAAGCAGTTGTTCGTCCAATCGTTCGCGTTGTTGCCAAGCGTCCACCACCGTCATCGAGGGACGTAAATTCAATTGGGTCGCGCAAACGCCCATTTGCAACGAACCGTCGATCAAAGCAACGCGATCGGGATGCCGTGTCGCTAATTCAACCGCGACGTTTACCGCAGAGGTGCTCTTGCCGACGCCGCCTTTGTTACTGATGAAGCTGACCATTCGGCCCAAAGCACTATGTTGCTTTCGCCGCGGTGACAAACGCTGCTGCAGGACTTGAGCCAAGTCGCTACTGGCAACGGGCCGGCGCACAAAGTCTTCTACGCCTAAACGCAGAGCACGCATCATCGTTGTGCTTTCGTTCATCGAACCAGGCAAGCGATCCGCATTGTAGACACCGATAATGCTCGCTTCGGGAACAGCGGCAATCGCTTCATCCACCAAAGCCCGCAAGGTCTCGAAGTCTTCTCCGATTTCCAGCATCACGACCGCTGGTTGAAAGTCATTGGCGGCTGCTACCGTGTCCCGCAGTTCGCTGGTGAAATGCAACACAGGACGAAACTGCGACAGCTTCCCAACAGCTTGGCGAATCTCGTCATCCAGCCCATCGTCAGTTCGGTGAATCAAGATCTGTGGATTGCTCATCGTGTTCTCCGATAGGCAGTCGCTTTCCGTTTGCCGCCGATCAATGTTTCCGTGATCGAGATCTCTTGCAACGGGCTTGGGTCAGAAACCAACCCAGTAGGCACCTTCTGAGCACTAACCGATGTTGGGCCGGGAGCAGGCATCTCTTGGGCGGCGCCAATTGTTGTTCGAGCGACACAAAATACCGGCGTGTCGACAGCCAGCGCCTTCGCCAACGCAGTGACCTCGCCAGGGCGCACCGCTAGCACCACGCTGTCTTCGTTTTTTTGCAAGACGATTGCGTCAGCCGCCAAGACTTGATTGACAGCACGCGATTGCAAATCACTCTGCAACCCAGGTGAAATCTGAACGCCGGACAACGCGGACTTCACATCAAAGCTAGATGAAGCAAGCAGGTCACAGTGATCGCCACGGGCCAATTCGGCTGCTCCGTTGATCTTTGCTGCGTCGACAGTCAGGCCCATGCGGTCATTAGGAATCGCAGCTGAAAATCCAGGCTTTGAACCGGGGGGAAGCAAATCTTGTTCGGTTAACTTTCTGCCAGCGAAAAGGTCACGACGTGCGACTCGCCCAAGCCAAGCGGAGTTGCCACCGTTGACCAATGCGTCCGGCTTTAACAATTCGTAAGCTTTCAAGTCCATCGTTAGGCTACCCGGTGCAAGCAATGACGTTTCAGCCACCAATGTTCCGGCTGGCAAATCGCTTGCGACAACACGACCCAAGAGTGTCGATCGTACTCCTTCAACCAAATCGCTGGCCGAGAGTCGCTGATAGGCTGTCACGTCTTTGATCAAACTGCCGGGTGGCAAAAAATCGCTCTCGCTAAAAATGTATCCTGGTTCAATTTGCCGACGAACAACTCGGCCAATCAAAGCTTCGGGTCGTGAGATCCAATCTTCTTGAACATCATCGGGCTGAAAGAAATATTGTCGCAACTGGCCAGTCGCTGGCTCGGACAGATCGCTTGCTTTGATCGCTGTAAAAGCATCCACTGCAATAGCCGTTGCTGGTAACGCAATCCGACCTCGCAAGATGTTCGCATCAGCGGTGCCGTCTGTTTCTTGCCCGCTCCGTGTCACCATGTGAATGTCGGTTTCGCTACCCAACGCCCGGGTCAATGGAACGGCTTCGGCTGGATCGATCGCGATAGCCACTCGTTCATCTTTTTCGTTCGACGTGACCCGACCACGTGCATCGGTTGTGGCGAGTTCAAGTCCCCCTTGAGTCGTCATCCGACCGCTTGTTGTCAGCGCGATCATTTCGGCATTTTGCACCAAAATCCGTACGCCGTTTACTGGGATCGGTTTGCCACCACGAGCTTTGATGCCGCCCATCAACAGGCCGAATTCTGGCGAGGCTTCTTTGGATTCTTCAGGAAGGCTGGCCAGTAGGTCGAAGCGATCACCAGACTTCAGGAAACGCATCCCGGGAATCTTCTCGGCGTCCAAAAAGAAGCCCTGTTTACCGGCTGGCACTCCGCCAGCGATTCCGCTGCGGCTTCCTTCCGGCAGAAAGTCTTTTTTGCTAAACACGAAATCAGCGCGTTTGTCGCGTGCCATGACGCGACCAATGATTTGGTCCGTGCTTCGAATCCACTCTGGGTGGTCTTCGACCTGTTTTTTAGGCAGCCAAAAGTAGCTTTCGTCGCCCTGCGTCAAGTCGAAAACGTCTTCGCGTGTAACAACTTCGTACGCGTTTAGGTTGACCAGCGATTTTGGGATCGCGATTCTGCCCTCGCGTGAAGGCCTGCTGTCAGCAAGCGGGGCTGCGGGGTTTAGCCACCCCGCGGCGCGAACGACACCGTAAGTCAGTGCGATTGCTGCGCCGACAACACCTAGAACAATCAGGTATCCAGGAACTGTTCGTCGAGATTGCCTTCTTCGATTGGCCATGAGTCTCTTTTTTGCTGAGCGATTCCGGGTCCCTCCAGGGTATCAATCAAATAAATTTTGGTGTTACGCGTGCAGGGCTGGTCGTGAAACCAGCCCTGCGAAGATTGCGCAAACAATGGTTGTTGTCGATCAGTCGGCAACGAACGCGTCGCCAGAAGCAACGCCGCCAGCAACAACAACGTTATTTTCTAGTTCGCCATCGCCATCTGCGTTACCAGTGATGTCGGCCCAGCTAACTGAGCCAGTTCCAGCGAGAGCGCCACTAGCGTCGGTGGTTTCTGCGAATGAGCCGGTAGCGACCGCAAGGTTGTCTTCCGCGTGTGCACCAGGCAGCATGCCAGCACCGATTGCGTATTGGTCAGCAACTTTGTGTCCGAATACAGACACGGCAACCAATGAAATCATGGCAACAGCGGCAACGATGATGATGTATTCGACCAAGCCTTGGCCGCGACGGTTTTTTCGAGGAGCAATTCTCTTCAACATGGTTTTCTCCAATTTGGAAAAGGTAAATTAAGTAAACGTAAAACGTATTGTCGCCTGACCAATACACCACGCAACAGCGACAACAAAAACCGCGCAGTGTCAAAAGTAACCAGCAGGTGACGGGCTGAGTTGACCAAGTTCGGCCAGCGCACTCGCTTCGTACTCTCGAAGTTGTATTACTTGTGTTTGTTGATGAAGCGATCGCTATGGGCATGATGCCAGGGCATATCAACTTCATCGATTCAAACTAAAACGGAGCCCACCGTGGCGGAACAGCCGATCAGGGTTTGGTCGGACCATTGACCAACCGAACCGCACACGGCGGGACAGTTTGGATCATCAGTCCTTCAGGAATAGCGCCAGAACATGGGCGCTAAAACCGCTTAAATTCACAGGGGCTTACGCGCAAACAGGCGGGCCACGCGGCTGTGGAATCGAACAAAAAGTCGATTTAAGAATAAGAATGGCTGGAATCTGGGACAAATCCACACAGATTTCCGAGCTCAAATTGGCTTCTACTTGCCAAGTAACTCCGGTGGGAGCAACCAAAGATTGGCAGATCACACAGGTTTCTGAATCATGATGTTCGCTGTGCGGAACTGCGGGTGATTCATCTGAATCATCCACTGCATCGTGGGCACAGCAACAGCTGGTTTCCGCGACCACATTTGTGGCTTGGTGTGTTTCGTGATCACAACCAGATAGGTGCAACCATGCCGGAACGTGGCCAAAAGAGGCCAAGCCGCATAGCAAGCATATCAGGAGTGATCTAACGGAAATCATGAACGGTTTTTAAATCTAATCCAGTTGCGTCGGAAACATAAAACGTGACGCCTGAGCTTACACAATGTCTACATCATATTGACAAGTCAAGTGAATCGCCGGTCTTTACGAATAAAACTGGCGAATGTTCACGGAAATTTTCATTTACAAAACACTAGTCTGCCCCAAGCTTCCTAAAGTCCGCTCAGCAGGACACTTTGACGCAAGTTTGCGGTGGTTTGTTTCGCAAAAAGGCCGGAGAGGCTGTGAGTTTTTGTTTTGCGAGCGGCGAAGTTGGCAAAACGCGTTGCGAAAGTTGTCAACCTGACGAGTCAGTTTTGGAGTTCCGCTTTTCTGGTAACCCGAAGCGTGAGTTTTGGAGTTGCGCTTTTTGATGTGGTGTTTGGTTGTAGGCCGGACCAAGGACGCAATGCCGGAACAGCGCAAACGCCTTCATTGTGTCGCAGAGATTGCGCTATCAACGACGTTTCTACTTGCGTCCGAAGTTCCGGCAATGCAGCGTTTGCTCGGTCCGGCCTACACGAAGAACGCAACTCCAAAAAGCGTGAGCGAGGGACAATCGATCTTGGCGCGGTCCCTCGCTTACGCGTCGGGTTACCAAAATCATCAGAATCAAAAGGCCGGGCCATCAACAGATCC
>CAYNNP010000113.1:0-4792 GCA_964398215.1 uncultured Pirellulaceae bacterium
CTTAACATCAATCCATGCGGCTTGAATGCGGTGTGAATCTCTTGTAGCAGTTGACCGTATGCAGCTTGTTCTTCAGAAGTTTTCGGGTGCTCCCAATCAAGGTCGATCCCATCAAGCCGATGGTCAAGCGCGAAACGAACCAGCGACTTGGCGCATTCTTTCCGCTTGGCTGGCGACAGCGCGATCGTGCCAAAATTCTGCGAGCGCTCCCATCCGCCAATCGCCAAGATCAATCGCACACGACGCTGCGTCTTGAATCGCAATAGCTTCGCCCAAGGACAATTCTTCAGCCTTGTCAAATCGAGTGTGCCATCTTTTGACAACTCGGCTGAAAAGACAATCAAGTCCGTCAAGCCGCCGATCGAACTTGGATCGAAGCCGGCAAGCCGATAGTCCGGCAGGTAACCCGCGATGCGGAAACCGGCCGGGCCGCTCGTCTCATCCGCCCAACCAAAGCTCCCGGCAAGCAGCGGAGCCAGCGAGCACAACCAGATACAAAGTAAGTTCTTCATTGACCAAAGCCTGTTGGCATCACGTCCGCTCAATACGCTTCGTCGGATTTCACACCCTTTCGGCTGTTGTTCAACAATCCATCGTAGTTCATTTTCTGTTCTCGCTGAAAATCGAAGTTCTGCTGCAACATATTTCCACGCAAGATCGCTTTGCCGCTGGCAGCTCCCTTTGGTGCTTTTTCCATTTCCTGTTGCGCTGGCTTCTGCTCATCGGCGCCAAACGGGTCTGCCGCACTACCAAATGCCCCGCCAGCTGTACCCAACGATTTGCTGCCTCGATAAAACGCATACTGATTCGCGCCGCGCACCGCGATCGCAGTGCAGGTTCCTTGGACATCATCAGCGATGAATAGTCCTCGCAAATCGGTCTTGCCAGATTGAAACTCATCATTGGCTGAACCAATCACCTTGACTTCAACATCACTGACAAAGGAATCGTCACTGGAATCCTTGACACTGACACGCACACGTCCGGAGGTCTGATCTTCTTGGATCAGCAACTCCAACGGGCTGACCAAGACCAAGCCTGATGCATAGATGTTTTCGCCACGGGCGACGATCAAATAGGCACCTTCTTGTTTCAGAGGCAAATCAAGCTGCTTTTCGCGATCAGCAAAATCTTGCCCATCGCCCAGCTTGACAGTGGCCTCATGGTACGGCTTGATACCGGCCAAATTGATCGCAGTGATACGGTCCAAGTTACGCTGCATCAGCCCAAATTTCATCAAGTCGATCCGGTAGACTTTCAGATCCGCCGTCGCAACATTGCGATAATAGAGCGTCAGTTGTTTGTCGGCATCGGGCTTGATCGCTGTGACTTCGTCGACACGAATCTCTTTGCGACTAAAGAACTTGATCGCTTCGGCAGCGTCCGCAAAACGCTTTTCGACTTGCGTGTATTGCTTGATTGCGTCTGCCGCGCTTCCCAGGCTGTGGTGTATCTGGCCCATGATATAGATCGCTTCCCATTTGTTATCAGCGACCCGAGTAGCGCCGGTTGCAGCAACAGGGAATTTAGCATTGGCTACTTTGCGACACATTGTCAAAGCCTTTTCGTGCTCTTTCAATTCAAAGTGGCAGTAGCCAGTCATGTACCAAAACGAATCGACCAAGCGACTGTCGGCATATCTTTTTGCGTAACGATCGCATCGTTCGATGGCCCGTTTGTACAAATCCAAATCGATCAATCCTGTCGCGAGCGCGAAACTGGCTTGGTCGTTCGCTGGATCCTCAGGCCACGTCGTGACGAAGTGATCCAGCATTCGCAGCGATGCGTTGATCAGATCAATCCGAGTTGCACCAGCTTTTACCAACACCGCGTCTTTATGAGATTCCGGTGCGCGCCGGTAAACCTCTTGGGCCAACGCATAGGTCGCGGTCGCTACATAAGATTCCGCAGGGTAGTCACGCAGCAAGCTCTCCATGGTTTGAATGCTACGCAAAAACTGACCGCTTGAATCTAGAAAGCCAGCAATTTGTGACTCGCGTTCAAAGCTGCCTTCGACCGTCGCTCGGTACACCAAGTAACTACGTTCATATTCACCGATCTCACCGTAGGACTCCGCAACTTGCAAGATCCCTTCAAACGAAAGTTCGACATCGGGGAAACGTTCTTTGATAATTTCAAAATATTTGACAATGTCCGCGTGCGATTTGCGTTTCAGCGAAGCTTGGAAAAGCGACCGAATCGCTGCTTTGTATTTGTCGCTGTCAAGTCGCCAGGCATCAACCAATTGCGATAGGTAGTCATGCGCCTTTTGATACTCTTGTTTGTCAAAATGCCGTTGGCCAAAGTGGAACAGTTCATCAGGTGTCAACTTGTATTCGTCCACCGTTTCCTGTCCCTGCGGCAAGACCTTCAGTTCTTTCGCAGTTGAAATTGCAAACTTTGCCGGATCGTAGAAGCTGCGCAAGACAGATTGCGGTGCCGTAAATTCACCCGGCGAATACCCGATCAATGTGTACCGAATGTCGCCCGTGCTGCGGCGATCGCCAATGTAGAACGTGATCTTGCCAGGTTCGATCTCATGACGTTCAAACTGTCCTCTGACGGTGCCGTCTAACACCGTGCATCCGGCTGGAATCGGCTCGGTCAGTACCAAGTAGTCGTACATACCTTCCTGGTCACTGGACTGATTCAAACGTCGCGGCGAAAGCGTGACCTCGGTGCGCTGGGCGACTGGCAGTTGCGTCAGCGGATTGGTAAACCCGTTGTAGCCACCGGACACGACACCAAAGCCTCGCGGCACGACACGGCCATCCATCAATCGCTGCGCCGGTTCGTAACGACGCCTCAAGCTCCAGTCTTTGGTCGTTGCCACCAAGTCATCGGCTGGAACAAACGCAGTCAACAGAGCTGAGTAGCTGAAGGTTGCACGCCCGCCGAGTTTGAATTCGATTCGCTGTGGTGCGTCGTCGTACAACCAACTCGGATCAACGTTAAGCCGGATGCTGCCCGAAGTTTTTGGGTCGATCTCCAACGATTTAAGTTCGCGATCGTTGACTGCAATTGTCAGCGTGTATTTCTCACTTTCGTATTGCTTGGCAGACTGCCATTTAGCAAGCGCGGCGATCGTTGGGCCGTTCGCTTTTTCGACCGGCCAACGCGATCCGACTCGCGCGCCAACCAACCACTTCGCCATACGGCTGACATCAGCGTGCTGCGGATTGCAAGCTTGCAACGCCAGCATATAGAGAGCTCGCAGCTCAATGTCGTTTCGAATCCACGGAATCACACTTCCTCGCGACTGCAGGTGCGCGGCACGGTCGTCATCGATCTTGATCAAGTCTGTGATCTCGCGAGCCATCTCTGGGTGCTTCATCGCCGACAACGCCAAGGCGAGGTGCGATAGGCCCGAAATGCTGAGCCGATTGCGTTCACGGTACAAGCGATTCGCGTAGGCAAAGTCGCCGCACTCCGATTCTGTCATCGCGTGCAACAAAATCGTTTGGCGTTCAATGTTAGCTTGCGCGGAAAATGCACTTTTCAGAAACGTCTTGCCTTTGTCAAATTGTTTTTGGGCAACAATGAAACCAGCTTTGCGAGCGGTGCTCAAGGCCCACATTACTCGCGCGGAAAGCAATTGATCCACAGTTCCCTGCTTCGCTTTACCCGACCAATTCCAACCTCCATCATCACGTTGCGAGGAAATCAAATGCGCGATCGAAGAAGTAATCCGGCCAATCAGTGCCTGCGATTGCGGCGACCCAGAATCTCGTGAATCGCCAATCATTTCCATCAATGCGACGCCACCGATCAAGTCAGAAATGCTGCGTTCAATTGGGCTGTTGCTTGGCAATCCACAACGCAACAACGAGGCATTCGCGTTCCCCAAAACGGTTTCCAGCATCGTACGATCAATATTTGGACCGATCGAAATCTCAAGCCGATGATCCTTTGCTTTGAGTTTCTCGTCCAGTGACAACATCGCAACCGTACTTTGCGACGCATTCTCGCTAGCAGAAGCAAACACTGGGAATCCGTAGGGCCGAACAATAACGACTTGCTTGTTGACATCGGAATCATCTCCCGACGAAACCTGCAATTCAAAGATCGCATCACCATTGTCTTGAATTTCAACTGGAAAAGCTAACTTGCTAATCCCAGGACCTTGGACGTCAATCCGCTTCGTCTCGCTGGTCGTCTTGTCGCCCTGCGTGACCGTGAGTTTGACATCGATTGCCTGCGCCTTGTCAACCAAATGATGGATTTCAACAGGCACACTAGCGGAATCACCGACGGTGAAAGCCTGTGGCAACTTCATGTCGCCGAACAAGTCCTTTTGCGTCGTCAATCGCACTGACGCCTGACCAGCCAACGTATCGACACTGATCGCTTTGCCGCGCAATTGCCAAGCCGTGCTGCGGTCAGGCATCGCGATTGTCAAAGTCGCCAGACCCTTTTCATCGGTAGTGACCACTGGACTCCAGAATGCTGTTTCCGATTCAACCAAATCGTCCAGCAATCGGATGCCACGCTCGGTCACCAATGTTTCAAGCTCTTCATTGGTACGTCCATTCAGCACCATGAACTTGCCTTTACTGGTTAAACCATTGACCGAATAATTCTGACGCCCTAAACGGCGGAACTGTCCGTGTTTTCCATCGACGTAATAACTTTGCGAAGTTTGCTGCGCCTGCTGCTGCAATTGCTGACCACCCGACACAATTCCTCCCATAGCAACCTCTCCGCGAGCGTACCCCTGTGCTTGCTGCCGTTGACCAGCACTGCCAAACGGAACCGGAACCGAATAATTCTGGGTGACTTGCTCGGTGTACGG
>CAYNNP010000113.1:4892-20651 GCA_964398215.1 uncultured Pirellulaceae bacterium
TATTGTTGCGTGACTTGCTCGGTGTACGGCACCTGAACTTGGACACCGTTTCGCAGTTCGGTTCGCATTCGTGTCACTGGAACGGTGCGTGTCCTTGTTTCGGTTTGCATTCGTGTCACTGGAACGGTGCGTGTCCTCGTTTCGGTTCGCATTCGCGTCACTCCAACAGTGGGAGTTATGGACGTTATGAAGGGCTCCTCGAGAGGGCCGTTGGAAAGCGCGTCGCCAACTACATTACCGCGTCCTCCAACATCTAAGTTTTCCATTGCAAGCGCTTCGCGCTGAAGCAGATCGCGGCGTTTTCCTTCCGCGATTAAAAATGCGCTGACCAGCCGAGTCTTTGGCTGATACTTGAAGGTACAACTACTGGATTGCCGCACTGATGAACTGCGAAAGTTATCTGCAAAGAATTGGTCGACCATGACCTGAGCATCTGTGTAGCGTTCCAGCAAATTGGCTTGGATCATCGCCAGTGAAAGTTCCGTCGACACCGGTTTACCGCGCGCATCGGTGACTTGAATATCAACTTTCAAATCTTCGCCCGGCTTTACCTTATCGGCCGACGGTTTGATTGCGATTTTCAGTTTCTGAGCAACACGAAACTGGCTGGATGCTGCATGGAACTCGTTACGTTGCATGACGGCAACGGACAAAAAGAAGTTTGGAGCAAAATCGGCTTCGATGGGCAATTTCAATGCGTTCTTGCCGGTCTTCAATTCGATCAATCGGTAGCCAAGCACCTGAGCGCCTTCGAATGTAACCAACGCCAAGGTCGGTTTTTCACGCCAATGCAAATCGATCTTTGGTGTTTCGCCCACATCGAACAAAAACTTCTTGGCCAAGATCCGCAACCGTACGGCATCGGAATCACCAGAGATTTGAATTCTGGATTGGCCACTGATATCGTTTCCGAATTGATCGACGCCAGTTGCCCGAACGATGTAGTTACCACCTTCTTTGATTGACAGTGTCTTATTGACCTTGCCAGCATCTTCGCTCGATTCGATTTCGTGGGTCTGCACCAAGACTTCGCCTTGACGTCCCGCTGTCGTCGTCAAACGAAATACTTCCAGTTTCAATGGTGTCGCAACGGGGTCGCCCGCAGGATCTGCGACGTGGAACGTAGCTTCAAACGTTTCGCCTCCGATGAAAACATTACGCACCGTCGAAACGCCAATTGCAAAACCGCGAGTCGCAACAAACACACTCTGATCAAAACTCAATCCACGCGCCGGATACTGGACGCGAATTTTCAGCGGCTGCGCTTCGGCAAACCGTTTTGTCTCAAAGTTCAGCTTGATTTTTCCATCATCGTCCGTCGTAGCCTTCTGCAATTCGCCGCCAGGAAACAACTGATACTGCACTTCTTCATTGGCCAACGGAGAACCGTAATAGTACGCAAGTTTGAACTCGCCGCTGATTTCATCGCCACGAAAATACACTTGTTTCTCGATATCAAATGTGCCCTCAATCGGTTCGAGCTTGTACTGCGCAACAATGAACCGCGTCTCGAACGAAAGTGCGCCAACTTGATCGTCGGGCCCACCACTGGTGCGGTGCAAGTGGATTCGGTAGCTGCCCTGAGGCGCATTGTCCGGCAAAATCATGTTGGCTTTCACGGTGCCGAACTCATTAAGCTGGACTTGCTGTGTTTGCAATTGGCGTCCGCGCGAATCATAAACATCCAGCTTGAATTCTGCTCCCTTCTCGAAAGTGAATCGATCCTCCTGAACCCACCGCACGATGCCTTTGATATTCACTAGCTGGCCGGCCTGGTACGCTGGCCGGTCCGTGTACAAATAGCCTTTGGGGGTCAGCCCCTGTGCGAACTTCAGGCCATTGAGATCGTTTCTGGTCGAAGCAATGTGTCCTTCTTTGACCGCAAAGACTCTTACGCGTTTGACCGTTTTCAGATCGTCATGCGACTTCTTTAATATCCCGTCCTTGCCTGTGACCTCTTCGGCAAAGACCTCGGATCCGTTGCTGATCAGCACGCTGGTTCCAGGTGCAGGCTTTCCAGTCAACATGTTCTGTGCGTACAAGAACATTTCGTTCCGCGATGTTTTGGCGATGATGTCCAAATCGCTAACGATCACCATCGTGGTCGCTTCCAGTTCTTCGCTCGTCACCGTGACAGCCGTCACTCCTGGACCGTCCGCAGGGATTTCGACATCCTGGTCGCTTCGTTGGTACTGTTGATAGTCCTTGATCGCATAATCGAATTGCAAATCGGGATCGATCAGCGCGATATCCAGATCCTCGATGCCTCGTGCCCAGTGCATTTTGCGAAAGTAATCCGTCATATCGATGCGATACACTTTGACGGTCACGTTTTCCAAATTACGAGTCGAAAGCTTGATCACCGGTTCTTCGTCACTGCGGAATTTGCGTTCCGTTGCGATCGCAAGCTGTGGCGTTGTCAAGCGTTTAATTCGCCCGGCAGCCCCTGCCTTGAACGAACCATTAACCGCCTTGTAAGCTTCCAAAGCGTCTTTCAGCTCGTCCAAACGGTCTTCTAAAGTTGTGGCGATCACGAAACTGGCGCGTGATGCGTCCTGGTGGTTGGGATACTTTGCAACGACTCGTCGCCAATCGCTAATAGCCTCGCGAAACAGTTTTTTGCACGCTCCATTGATTTCGACCGACTGGGCCGATCCACCTTTTTTCAAAGCCGCATCCACTCGAGCTTGGTGTTTGTCAGTGGCGGATTTGTATTTCATTTCGCCAAAGCGGTACAAGATGCCCGGCGCACGTGCATCCAACGGATACTTATTGAGAAACGTTTGCCAGATTTCTCGCGCTTGTGCATAGCGTTCTTCGCGCTGCGCGTGCTGTGCCTTGTCATATTCAACGTCAACGATCAACTTTTGAATCTTTGGCCATTCGGGGTCCGTGGGATGTTGGTCCAAAAATTCTTTCCACGCCGAAATCGCATCGTCATGCTTCTGCTGCGCCCAAAGTGATCGCCCCAACATCCGGCGAGCAATCTGGATATTGTCAGAATCCGCATAGACCGGGTTTGCAATCATCGCAGCCAATCGCGTGGAAGCTTGAGCGTTGCGGCCGTACGCTGCAAACGCTTGTGCGATTTCCAGTTCCGTTTTGGCGGCCAATTTGTGGTCAGGATATTTTTTGACAAACGCTTCGGACGCAGCAACACCAAGCTCTAGCTGACCAACAGACCCTGGTGTTGGCATGCCATAGGTGTGCGGGATTCGGTACTCGGCTTCTGCTAGCAGCGATTTGATTTTGTCCGACGACTCTTTGTCTTGCCAGTCGCCAACAAAGTCACGCCATGTTCGGCGCGCGGCAGCCGGGCGATTCAATTTCAGTTCAGCGGCACCCAAACTCAATCGCACCTCGGCTTCCATCTCAGCAGGTGCAGCGAGACCCAACTCCGGCTTCTCCGCATCGTAGTCCCGCAAGAATTTTTGGTACGCGTTCAATGCCTCTTGGTGCTTGCCTAGTTTTTCATGGCAGCGAGCAATGCGAAAGTGAATCTTTTGCAGACGCTGGTTGGATGGCCCAAGCTCGCTAGCCGCTTTGTAGTAGACCAACGCTTGTTTGAAGTCCGGCTTCTTTGTCTTTGCAGGATCTTTGCTGGGCACACCTTCGTAATAGCGATCCGCGAACTCCAAGTAAACGCTTGCCAATTCATCCTTGCGATCACGTGACAACAACCGTTTGGCTTCCGCCTTGTAGATCACTCCAGCGTTAAGGTAGTCGCGTTGCAGAACCAAAACATGCGCATGGCCAAAGCGTGCACGCGTCCGATAATCACTTTCTGGAAAATCCGCAACCAGTTTCTTGAAAGTCGCGATCGCCGCATCGTGCTCATCGGCTTCGGTTTGGGCGATTCCTTTCAAGTAAACCAAGTAGTCTTTGTTTGCCGTTTTCTGCTTGGCGATTGCCGCATCGATCAACTCGACCGCTTTGCCGTATTCACGGTCCTGCATCGCATCGTGGATCGAACGATCGATTTTCGGCAATCCTGTGACAGCGGGACGTTCCCGGCCAGCATTAGGCTTGGCTTTTTCACCCTCGTTGTTCTGCGCAACCACCGTCGACAGGGTTAAACAGGTTAGAATCCAAGCACAGCTAAAGAGACGGACAAGCGACATTGCTTCACCCAAAGTAGTTGAAAAGTTTGCAATCTGAGCAACGGAATTGTGCCAGTGGACACTCACCCCAAAATCGATCGATTAAACTCTGCGTTTGATCGTGGTCCATTGACAGTTTGATCTTACACCGAAGCGGACAGCAGGAGCGAGAATTGAGACCTTTTGCACACCAAGATTTCCGATTACGGATGTTACGAGTTAGAGACGGGGCGCGTTACGTTTTTATTAGCCTGATTCTGTTGATTTGTTCAGGATTTCTTTCGGCTGCTGAAAAACCAAATGTGTTGTTGATCGTGACCGATGATCAGCGGCCGGACACGATTGGCGCGTTGGGAAATCCAATCATCAAAACGCCAGCGATCGATCGTTTGGTAGCAACTGGAACAAGCTTTCAGAATGCCGTCTGCGCGAACCCAATCTGCACTCCTAGCCGAGCCGAGATTTTGACGGGATGTCACGGGATTCGAAACGGTGTTTTTGACTTTGGCCGAACAATCGACCCAGAGCTACCGACGTTGCCCGAGCCTTTTGCAGCCGCTGGCTACAAGACTTGGTACTGCGGAAAATGGCACAACAACGGACGTCCATCACTTCATGGTTACGAATCAACCAAACGGTTGTATACCGGTGGCGGTGGCAAGTGGGCGAAGCCGTATAACGACTATCGCGGTCAGCCCGTCACCGGCTATCGCGGCTGGATCTTTCGCGACGAGCACGACAAACCGTTGCCAGAACTTGGCGTTGGCCTCACACCAAACATCAGCGAACTGATCGCCGATGCCGCCATCGACATCATTCAAGATTCCGGCAACCAACCGTTTCTGGCCCACGTGAATTTCACCGCGCCACATGATCCGTTGTTGATCCCCAGCGGATACGAGGACATGTATGATCCAAAAGATATTCCGTTGCCCAAAAATTTCTTAGCCGACCACCCTTTCGACCACGGCAATCGTGGCGGACGCGACGAAGTTCTGTTGCCGTTGCCACGCACAGAACAAGCCACCAAAGCAGACATCGCGGCTTACTACGCAGTCATTTCACACTTGGACGCACAAGTCGGTCGCATTCTGACCGCGCTGGACGCATCTGACCAAACGAAAAACACATTGATCGTCTTTGCCAGCGATCATGGTTTGGCTGTTGGCAGTCACGGCTTGCGTGGCAAACAGAATATGTACGACCATACCATGCGCGTCCCGATGATCTTTTCTGGGCCAGGAATCCCAGCGGGCAAACAAGTCAGCGGACACGCCTATCTGCGAGACATTTTCCCGACGCTATGTCATCTGGCTAACGTCGAAATCCCGGAGGTGGACGGCATGAACCAAGTTCCTGTCATCAAAGGAACGCAGCCCAGCGTCTATCCGTTTACCATCGGGTACTTTCGCGATGTGCAAAGAATGATTCGCAACGATCGCTGGAAACTGATCGAGTACCCGAAAGTAGGCCGTGTTCAGTTGTTCGATTTAAAAAACGATCCACATGAATTGGTGGATCTATCGGAAGACGCGTCACACAAAATCCGCCAAGCAGAATTACGCTTGAAGCTAAAAGGCTGGCTTGACTCAGCAAGTTTGTAGTTCGTAGGCCGTATCAAGCAAACTTTTTGTGTGCCGGAACGTCGGTCGATAGGTTGTGAGCTTATGGCACCCGCGAACCGTTTCAAGATGGATTAGTTTGCGCAGCTACGGCAAGCCCGCCAATTGCACGACAGCGAACGCGGCAAGCAAACTGTCTTTAGTTGGTTTCGATACCGGACTCAAAAAAACTGGAAGCGGCATCGTTGGGTGTCCAGAACCCTCTAACGCTTTGCCGCTAACAAAACAAAAATCACACCTGTCCGGCCTGTTTCATTCTTTCTTGACGCCTAGTATTTCGTCGATGGTTTGCCGAGAAACCGCGTGATAGCCGTCTCGCGCTTTTGCATAGATTGCGTTTGCGGTTTTCTTGCCTTGCTCTGTTTCGGCCAGCTTTTGATAGAGCGGTTTTAGGAACTTTCGCCGTCCTTGCTCGGTTAAAAATCGTTCGAGTCTTGGCATGCCAGGGTCGTAGTTGGCACCGATTACCAATAGCATCCAATCGTGAGTGATCTCGGAATTTCCGGAAGCTGTAAAGTCGAACGTTGCATCCAAATTCTTCATTTGGTCCACGCTCAATCCGTCCTGAAAGCTGCGTAGAAAATGGTTCCAGTGATGAGTCGTCCAGTCATCTGTTTTGAACTCTTCTTTGATTTTCATTGCGGCTGTTCCAGACAAGAACTTCTTTGCGGCGCTGGCGACTCGTACTAGCTCATCGGTTTTTACCACTGGACAATTCTCTGGTAGCCCAGCCGAATACACCCATTCGTTGAAGTTGATCTTTTGCCCGTTGATGTCGATGTTTTGTTCTAGGTATTCGACAAAACCTTCGGTAGTCATGCTTTGAAAAGCAAACTTGTCAAAGTAAGTCTTGAGGAACTGGTCCCACTTTTCACGGCCGATCCTTTCCTCCAGCATTCTCAGGAAAAAATAGCCTTTGTCGTACGCGATCGCTGTCATTCCATCGTCAGGATTACGGCCGGCAAGATCCAGTTTCAACCAAGTATCTCGTTCTTTCAGATCTTTGATTTCGGCTTGCAGTCCATCCAATGTCAGCTTGGCCAGCATCTCGGAGTACTGGCGTCCATACATGGCTTCCATGATCCGTTGTTCGAAGTAGACCGTGAATCCTTCGTTGAGCCAAAAATCATTCCAAGTCGAATTCGTTACAAGGTTTCCTGACCAAGAATGCGCTAGCTCGTGTGCAATCAACGCGACTAGCGAACGATCGCCGGCAAGAATCGTTGGTGTGGCGAATGTCAAACGCGGGTTCTCCATGCCGCCAAACGGAAAACTGGACGGTAGGAAGATCACGTCATAGCGGTCCCATCGATAGGCGCCATACAGCTTTTCGGCCGCTGAGATCATCCGTTCGGTATCGCCCAACTCCCAAGCCGCCTTTTTCAAAACAGACGGTTCAGCGTACACGCCACTTCGCGGTCCAAGCTCCACGAATTTCAAGTCGCCAACGGCCAAGGCTAGGAGGTAAGAGGGAATCGGTTGGTCCATTTTGAATTCATAGACACCGGTGTCGTTCTTCTTTTGTGGATTCGATGCGCTCATCACTGCCATCAAATCTGAAGGAACTTTGATGCGGGCAGAGTAAGTCATCCGAACTGCGGGCGTGTCTTGGCAAGGGACCCAAGTACGAGCCAAGATGGCTTGCGATTGTGTGAACAGGAACGGATGTTTTTTGTCGGTTGTCTGTTCTGGCGAAAGCCACTGGACGGCTTCAGCACCGGGCGAAGTGGCATACTCGATGACGACGCGATCTTGTTCAGCGGAGAAATCGCTGGGCAATTCAACAACCAATTCCCGCCCGGCGACTCGGCCTTGACCAGCCAACTGAAACTCAAGAGCTTTGCCAGCGGCTGTCTTGATCGAAGCGATTTTTAGCCCACTGGTGTCCAGCTTAAGTTGCTTGGCTGCCTGATTCAATTTCAGGTTCGCAGAGCCGACGAGCTGTTTTTTGTCAAAGTCAACTTTCAAATCCAAGTGCAGATGCTTGATTGCGACTTGGTCTGGGCGTGCATACGAATGTGGCAGTTCCTGCGCCCGTGCGCCGTTAGAACTGACTGAAAAACCAATGGCAAATGCAACGGCAGCCAGGGTTAACTTGATGCTGCTTGAGTGGCGATGATTCATGGATGGTTGATATACGAGAAGAGGATCACTTGATTGAGACCGATTGTAGCTAAAACGGAGAGCCGGACAGTGGGTTGTTCTATTTTCTCTTGCGGAGAACTTTCGCGGTGGCGCTTTCTTTATTTTTGGCGACTTGTTTTGGCGTGCCCAGAGCAACGATTTGTCCACCTTCGTTTGCTGCACCTGGACCGAGGTCGATAATGTGGTCAGCTGCTTGCATGAGCATTGAATTGTGTTCGACGACGATTAAAGAATGTCCGTCTGCTAGGAGTGCGTCAAAGCAATCAACCAATCGGACGATATCGGCAAAGTGCAATCCGGTTGTGGGTTCGTCGATCACAAACAAGGTTTTCTTGCGGGCGGCTGATGCTAGAAATGCAGCGAGTTTCAGTCGTTGACCTTCGCCGCTAGAGAGCGTCGTGGCCGGTTGGCCGAGCGTGATATATTCCAAGCCAACATCGATCAATCTTTTTAACCTCGCCTGGACTTTTTCATGTCCGCGAAAAAACTGATACGCGCCAACGACGGTCATGTCCAAGACGTCGGCGATCGAGCGGTCGCGATGCCGAACATCCAAGATCTCGTCTCGATATCGACTGCCTTTGCAATTGGGGCATTGCATCGTCACGTCAGCCAGGAATTGCATGTCCACAGCAAGCACACCGGCTCCTTCGCACTCCGGACACTGTCCTTTGTCGCTGTTGAAGCTGAAATGGCCGGGTGAAAAATTGCGAGTTCGAGCTTCCACTGATGCCGCAAACACTTTGCGTATCGCGTCAAAGGCTTTGACGTAAGTCACAGGGCAGCTTCGAGCGCTGCGACTGATTGGCGACTGATCGATTGACAGACAATCGTCGATGGAACCAAGCCCACTGATTGAAGTGTACGGCAATGCCTTGGCCGGCTCTTTGTGCTTGCGAGCACGAATGGCGGGAAACAAAGTGTCTTGAACCAGCGTGCTTTTGCCGCTACCCGAAACGCCTGTGACAAGGCAAAGCACGCCCAGTGGAAAGATCACATCGATGTCTTTCAGGTTGTGTCCGCTGGCTCCCTTCAAGGCGATCGATCCGCGCGGTTCTCTCGGCTTTCGATTCTTGAGCGTCCAGCCACGATTGCCACTGAGAAATTGGCCAGTCACGCTGCTTTCGTTATCCAGCAAGCCTTTCATGTCGCCGTCAAAAATGAGTTCGCCGCCCGAGGTTCCCGCCTCCGGCCCGACCTCAATCACGCGATCCGCCATTCGAATCATCGCTTCATCATGTTCGACCACGACAACGGTATTTCCACGGTCTCGCAAACCGGCGATTGCCTTGGTCAACCGCTGTACGTCGGAGGGGTGCAGCCCGGCGGTTGGCTCGTCCAGTACGTAAAGCATGTTGACGAGGCTGCTGCCAAGTGCTGCTGTCAGAGCGACTCGCTGTGTTTCGCCACCGGAGAGCGTCCGGAGTGTCCGGCTTAGTTGAAGATACCCGAGTCCAACGCGTTGCAAGTAACCAATTCGGTCTTGGATCTGCTGCATCGGTTCTGCCGCGATTTTGGCGGCTCGCTTTTCGAGCTTTAGCGAACTCAAAAAATCGGCAAGCTCGTCGGCTTGCATGTCCATCAATTCGGAAACATTCTTGTCATTGATTCGGTAGGCAAGTGCGGCGGGTTTCAAGCGTTGGCCGTTACACTGTTCGCAAATCCGATAGCTCTTGTATCGTGACGCAAAGACACGGACATGCATCTTGTATTTCTTGCGTTCCAGCCAATTGAAGAACCCATCCAGACCGCCAAATTCGCGTTCGGGAACACCGGTCTTGATAAGCTTTAAATGCTTTTTCTTAAGTTTCTTGAAAGGAACGTCAACTGGAATCTCGTAGTCGTCGGCAAGCTCCAGTAGTTCGTCCAATTCGTGCTCATACGCCGGTGTTGTCCATGGTGCGATGGCGCCTTCAGCCAAGCTTAACGAGCGGTCTGGAACGACAAGGTCCATGTCATAGTCGACCGTTTCTCCAAATCCTTCACAGTTTGAGCAGGCGCCCAGAGGATTATTGAAATTAAAAAGTCGAGCGACTGGATCTGGGAAATCAATGTCGCACGCATCACAGCGTCGATCACGACTGATTGTTCGCTGTGTCCAAAACCGACCATCGATGTTGACCTTTCGATCGGAGTCATCGTCGCTTTCGGACAGAATCACGGCGCGGCCATAGCCTTCTGCCATTGCTGTTTCCAGCGACTCGGTTAGGCGACTGATATCGGCTGTAGCACTGACTCTATCAACGATCACGAAAGCTTCCGTGCCTTTGCGTCCTACCTTCTTTGCCAAATCACCACGGTCAGAATCCGAGAGGTGGAACGTCGCTCCATCAACGATCAAACGCACATAGCCTTCTTGCTGGAGCCCCATCAGGATTTCGCTTGCCGATTTTCGGTTCGGCAACCAAACGGAAAAGCAGATCATGCTACGGCGATCCATGCCCAACAGTTGCTTTGCGACTTCGGATGGATCATCGCTACGAACGACGGCGTTGCATTCATTGCAAATCAGATCGCTTGCTTTGGCGAACAGCAAGCGCACGTGATCAGCGATTTCGGTATTGGTGCCAACGGTGCTTCGGTTTGTTCGCGATCCACGAGCGCGGGTCACTGCGATCGCAGGTGGAATTCCATCGATACGGTCGCAATCGGGTTTGTCCAGTCGTTGTAGAAACTGCCGCGTGTAGGCTGAGAAGCTTTCGATGTAACACCGCTGGCCTTCGGCGTACAGTGTGTCCAACGCCAGTGAAGTTTTGCCGCTGCCGGACAGGCCACAGATCACGATCAACTTGCCGCGTGGGATATCGACATCGATGTCTTTCAGGTTGTGAACGCGGCACCCACGAACAGAAATGACATCAGAATTCAATGTTGCGACTTTTGCTCGCGTGATGATCTAGAAACCAGTGGGCGAATGGCAGATACAGGCGCTGAATGCTGTCACTTGTGCGCGTCGTGCTGGTACGCCAAACGTGCCATCCGCCTGACCATTATCAGTCTTTGTCGAGCCGCGAATAGTGGTAGGCACAGTTTTCAACGGTTAATGGACCGCAAAATCCAATTCAAGCTGCACTACTGGCCAATGTGATAGCGATGGCAGTCGACGCATCCTTCGCCCGCCGCTTTTGCCTGGTGGCAACGTGCGCAATCGGCTTTGCGAATCGGTTCAAATTCGTGCTGGTGAAATCCATCGATTTCGTGTGACGATTTCACCAAGTTTACTTCGCCAGTTTTCTTCGTCAGAGCGTCCGAGATCCTGTGGCACTGACTGCAATCATTCAAGTCAGCAATGTTCAAGTGTGGTTTGTGCGTGAATTTTGTGAACTCACTTTTCCGTCCCACCAGCGGGCTGCTGATCCAAGTCTTAGAAACGCTGTTTGCCGATGGATGACAAGCCAAGCAAGATTGAATTGACGCGGTTTGCATCAGTCGTTTGCGAATCGCATTGTCACTAGGCAACTGTGTTAAGAATTCGACGGCCGATTTGAGTATTGGATCCGCATGGCCTCCGCCACGATAACTGATCGACATCCGCACATCGTCTCGATACCATCCGCCAGCCGGCAACATTCTGGAGGGATCGAATTGCGTTGACCGCCGCGAGGATTTGGGCTGTTCACTCGGTTGCTGAGAGAGCGGATCGCCGGCGAGTGGATCTTGTGATAGTGCATCTTCCGCGAGCGGATCGCCAGCGAGTGGGTCATCCGTGAGCGGATCATCGGCAAGTGGATCGGAGCCTTGCGTTAGATTCAAGTCTTGTGTGCGATTTGCAATTCGAACAATCGGGTTGGAAGCGTTATTGGTCAATCCGTTACCTGGAAACCACTGGCGATAGGCATCACCGACCAGTTGTGGCGGCAGTGTCTTGAACAATTGCACAATCGAATCAGGCAAGACACCCGCTACGGATGCGCGACTGATCATCGCACCGGTTCCGTTGGCCGCAACGTCGGCTAGCAATTCGCGATGCGAGTTTGCGATCTGCCGCAGCGCCTGGATCTGTGCTGGATCGTTTTCTTGAAACCGACCGAAATCGCGTGCGGGAAAAAGTCTGATTGCCGACACTGTTGCTTGGTCGCGCATCATGAATTCGGTGAGTGGCGAAAGGCTACCATCAGCAAAGCCTTTCGCATTCTCGGGCCATTGGCTGAGGTTGTCAGTGACCGTGTTTGGTAGCGTTGGCAGCGCGACAAAGTCGATGCCCTTGGCGGCTTGGAAGTTCAAAGATTCGTCATGACACTTTGCACATGACTCATAGGAAACCGAACGAGTCAATTCACCGTTGGCGGTACGTTGATGGCAAGCCCTGCAGTCGAACGCAGTCGACTTGCCGCCAATCATTTTGCCTGGGAAATGTTTCTTGCTATGCGACTGGTGATCGAAAGCAATCGCTCCGCCCCGCCCGTACGGCCATTGCCCCCATTCAGGGTGCGAAGTCGCGAAACTACCAAATCGATCGGAGTGGCAGGTCTGACATTGACTGTCCGACAGATCAACAAGGCTTGCGTTTTCGCCACGGTGCTCACGGTGACACGCCGAGCACTGGACGTTTTCTTGAGAGACAGCTGGATCGGGTAGCATGTCGTGCCAGCTTGACTTTGCGGACACCAAGTTTGCTTGTCCGATGCGTTCACGCGTATGCCGAGGTAGATTGTGGGCAAGTTTCGCGAGGCTTGGTTGAATCGTTTTGTGATGGCATTTCATGCAGCGCTCAGTTTGGCTGACATTCTCATGGCCGCTTTCTGCCGAATTGAACCAAGACATGAATGACATGGAAGCGGCTGGATGGCACGCCCCGCAACGATCAGACGTTGATGTGGCTGAAAGGATCTGGCCGTGTGGTCCCGTTAACTCACCAGGCTTGAAGACGGCAGGGCCAATACTTGGTTGAATGATGATGAACGATAGCAGCGCGAACAATGCAGTGCCCGCGACCATCACGATACGGCGTTTTCCTGCCCACGTACGTTTCGGGGAACACGGTTCCGCCAGCGGACACATCCCGTGCTTGCCCGGACCAGCCGAGCAGGGTGTTCCCGTGCTGCCACACATCCACGGATCACCAGGGCGGTGATGGGATGGTGGGTCGGAGAGTTGAATGTTTTCGCGGCGCATCGGTAGTGTGTTTTGCGAGCTATCGAATTCAATTAACTAGTAAAACGCCAAGCTACAAAAGCATGCATGATTGAACCGGCGACCAACATGATGGAAAAGACCGCGTGAACGACCAGCCACAGACGTAACCGCAACTGCAATGCAAATTGATAATCCAGATCGTCACGTTGCCGGACAAGGTACGCGAACTGCCCAGCCATCGCGCGTCCGTCGTCTTCGAGATAGCGGTTCAATTCGCGAAGTCCAGCGAGCAGCCGGCGTTTGCGCGTACCACTGGGAACCAGGACGTAAGCAAACGTTGGCCGAGTGACAAAGAACGGCTGCAAGAATTTCACATAGTAGCTACCCAAAACACGCGACGTCGCTTGGTCGTCTACTTCACCGATCAGCTTTCCCGCGACGGTTGCCAATTGACTGCGATGCCATGACATCTGGTCAAATCGCTTTTCAGATCGAATCATCGCCAGTCGCCGTGGCAACATCCGACTCGCATACAAACCATAGAAACCGCTGATGGAAACGATCCAAAACAGCAAAGACAAACCAAACTCGAATTTGCCGCCCGCAATCAGACTGGGCACATGCATGACGTAAACGGCTGTCGCAAAGAAGCCAGTGTAGATATGAACCTGAGTCCACGTGCTGACGCTACCAAGCTTCAGGACGGGTATTCGCCGGCGGACGCCAATCATGACCAGCATTAGCAACGCAGCCAAACAACTTGCGCCCGTAACGTAGGAGCCATGCCCCAGTCGGCTGTTCTGATACTGTGTCAGCAGCCAAACGATGGCCAACGCAAACACTGTCACCGCAATCGCGATCGTTCGTCTTTGCCGAAAATTCAATTGTGTCATGACTAGTTTCTCCGTTCCAACCATTCGTTCAGCGGATGGGATTCTGTCAAGTCGATACGGACAAGTGCATCATGAGGGCACGCCGCAGCACATGCAGGGCCGCTGGGTTGGCTACTGCACATATCACACTTGGTGGCTTTTTTAATCGCCTTACCAGACTTTGAGTCCTGGTACGCGCGGCCTTGAGGATCAAAGATTTCGGCCATCCGGATATTTTCGTAAGGACACGAATTCGCGCAAACTCCGCATCCAATGCAAATGGATTCGTGAATCGAAACCACTCCTGATTCAATGTCCCGAGCGATCGCGCCGGTGGGACAGCCGATCATGCAAACTGGATCCGCACATTGCATGCACGCATTCACAAATTGCAAGCGACCATGGCTTTGCCCAGTACGTGCAAATCGCGGGTTTCCATCATGCGTCGCTGCGCAGGCTTTGACGCAATCGTCGCAGCGAGTGCAGCGGTGCAAATCGATCACCATCGCTTGCAGTCCATTGTTCAAACGTTTCTGGACAATGAACTCCAGAAGATCATTTTCTGCAAATTGGACGCCAGATTTGCTTTTGATATCGGCGCCACCATTTTTCTTTTCGCGTTTGCCTCGGCGGCGTTCGGTCGGTTCCTTGTGGTACTGCTCCAGGGTCCCTTGTACCGACTGGGGCAACTCGGAACGCCGGACATGCGGTAGCACATCGCTGACGAAAATCTCGACGGGAATTCCAATCGTATCCATGAACCCGACTGCGCGCAACGAGTGTTGTATTCGTTGCTGTGGGATACCCGGGTCGAGCGTCGCATTGGTCGCAATTTCTTCGAGACCAAACACATGGCCTTTGCCCAAGTAGGCAACCGTCTGATGTGAAGTCCCAAATTGCCGACTCATTCGCCCAAAGCCACTGCGGACAATCAACAATTCGGTCGGCGTCCGCCCCTCTTCGACAACGATTGGCTCTGAAGCAAGCTGTTCGGTGACCGTCAGATTGCGTGTGTTCTTATAGTCGCTATTCCACTCCAGTTGACCGAATGAACGCAGCACTGCCGTTTCGGTTACTTTGTCCAAAACGTCGTCGGGAATGAATCGCAGAAGCGGCATCTCACGCAAGTGGATTTTTAGCCAATGAGAGCGATAGTGGTTTTCCAATCTGTCGGAAAAGTTTTTGTCGCGGCGCATCACCCGGAGACCTTGCCAGCGAATCTCCAGCAAAGTTGCTTCGCTATCAGCGATCACCGTTGCCGTACGTGGTGAGCGATACATGGCAGCGACTTCGCCGAACAGTTCACCAGGACCAAGTGTTGTGGTTTGATTGCGTTTCAGGACGGCATCAAAATCTTGTAGAAAGATGGCTTGTCGATCATCAACGCTGCCCAACCGATTGCTGGCGTCCGCTGCGACACTGACTTGGTCGGGGCGACGCACTTCGGGAGTCATTGAACGCTTGGCGTAGCGACGAAGAGCCTCTTGCCAGCTGATTTTTTTTTCCGGGTTTCGTCCCATCTGTTCCGCGTTCAACGATTCGACAAGGACTTGTACACTGCCGGCCAAGACCAGGAATGCACTGTTACCATAATCGCCTTCACGAACAACAATCTCGCCAGGCTCGCAACGCCTGAGTTTGCAGTCATAACGAAGGATGCTTTCCAGGGGCATCGAGCGAGGAAACGAGCCGCTGTCCATTTGTGCAAACGGGCTGCGTGAGCGAAGCCATGCGACATCACTCTCGCTCATCGACGAGTCCATCGGTTCGTCCCAACGCTTGGGACTGCGAATTGAGATAGCATCATTGCCTTGCATAAAGTGTGCAGTAGCCAATCTCGCTTTCCCAAGTCAAGATCTGGTAAGAATCCAGAGTCTGGGCGGTGCAGGCAGGGCAAATCAGTTTTTCAAGGTAGGCAACATAGTAGCTCGGCTGTCCCAGCCG
>CAYNNP010000114.1:0-20612 GCA_964398215.1 uncultured Pirellulaceae bacterium
TTGCTCGGTCCGGCCTACACCAAGAGCGCAACTCCAAAAAGCGTGAGCGAGGGACAATCAACATTGACTTGGTCCCTCGCTCACGCTCTCACGCTTCGGGTTACCAAAAACCCATGCCTGAGGTAAAAGCGCAGCTTCAAATCTGGCTTTGCTCTGGCCCCGCCTCCTGTGTTCTTGGCAGAACGATTATCGTTATGAACAATGCTCTTGAAAATTGAAAGTGGATGTGCGGGGAAGGATATGAATCGCGAAGAATATGACAAGCTAATCGAAACGTTCTTTCAGTGGGACCAAACAGCGATCATCGATATCGTCAAGGAACTTCTGAGTGCTGTAGCGGCGGAGGACGCTCAGAATCCAGCTAACGTCATGTCGCAGAACTATGCCACTGCACAGGCGAACCCAGAAATCCACATGTTGCCTGGCAACCTCAAGGATGCGCGTGACGCGATCTTTCCGTATTTCTGGGGTACGGACAGTTGGAACAGCCCGCTGCATTTGGAGAACGTACGTGGGCCGGCCAACCATGCATCTTTGATTGGTGCGATTGCCTGCCTGCTAAAGAACCCAAACCTTTGCACCGATCGCTACAGCCAACGCAGCAATGAACTCGAAGTCAAAGCGATCACGGCGCTTGCGAATCTGATTTTCTATCACACCAAAGATCCATGGGGCGTGTTCACGATTGGCGGCACGATCTCAAATTTTTATGGCGCCAAAATCGGTGTTGAAAAAGTTGTACCAGGGGCAATGCAAAATGGCATTGGCGGGCAACGTGTTGTCGGGATTTGCTCGGAGGCCAGTCACTACTCGAATCGGACAGTTGCTGGCTGGCTGGGAATTGGCGTGAACAACTTGATCGCGATCGCGACGGACGATCAGTTGTCGATGCGTATGGATTTGTTGGAAGCAAAGCTTGAGGAACTTTATCAGCAAGACATTCGTGTGGCTTACGTGATTGCGACGTTTGGAACGACCGACGGATTCGGCATTGATGACTTGGCCGCAATCCGCGAGATCATTGATCGTGTGGCGTTTAAGAACGGGCAACCATCACCGCAATTGCATGTTGATGCAGCGGTCGGTTGGACGCTCACATTCCTAACTGAATACGATACTCAAACAAATACACTTCAGTTTTCAGAAAACCTGCTCTCGATCGTTCGCCGTGTTCAAAAAGCATGCGAGGGTCTGCGTACGGTGGATAGCGTAACGATCGACTTTCACAAGATGGGTCGCGGTCACTATCCGTCCAGCGCTTTTATCGTCAACCACCGCGAGGACCTGAAATACTTGGCACGCGACGTGAAAGACACCCCGTACTTTTCGGAAGCTGACCCCAGCCGTGATCCAGCGTTGTTCACACTTGAGTGTTCAAGACCGGCGCTTGGTCCCTACATCGTGATGGCGTCGTTGAATGGAATCGGTTTGCAAGGTTGGAGGATGCTAGTTGCACGCAGTCTGGAACTTGCCGAACGCCTCAAGCAGGGATTGGAAAAACTGGATTACTGCCGCGTCCTGAATCGCGACACCATCGGCCCAGCGGTGAATTGGTGGGTGCTACCCAAGGGCCGCAACGCGAACGAAATTTTCGACAAGATGATCTCTGGCCAGTTGCCTGCTGACGAGCAGCAAAAATATTTTCATGAAATACAGCGGCTGAAAGAGAAGCGGGAGAAAATGATCGATCCCGCGATCGATGCTCGATTGGGCTATACGACCGACTACGGGTACCGGCCAAATGAGCTCCTGATTCCCGCTTGGAAGGCCGTGATTTTCAACCCTGCAACCAACGAGGAAATCATCGATCGAGTGCTGTATAGCATCGAAGAAATGTAGTTCCCATCGCCAAGCGTCGAGGCCGATGATTCAAAGTCGGCAGCTTTCGAGGTAATCGTGCCCAAACGCGCCAAAACAGCTGTTTTATTTCTGTTTTGTGCCTGTTTTGACAACCCCCTGGCATCGCAAAAACAGCCCAAAATCGCTATAATGAAAAGCGTAAAAAACAGGCGTTTCGCGTTGGCCAAAAATGTCCCCAAAACGGCCGCAAATCAGAGATCAATATGCTTGAGTTTGTGGTCAGCGATGACATGAAAATGCATCCTTGGTGCATTGGCCTGACATTCCCCCGTTTGTCAGGCTGCCGACGCATTAACGCCGTCACCCCGATCTGCCAAAGGTATTCATGAGCGACGCTCCCAATCAGGATTCTCCCGAAGACGAAGTCCAGAAAAACATTCCAGAAGCCAGCGAAGAGTACACCGAAAAGGATCTGCAGCACCTTTCGGATTTGGATCACGTTCGCAAGCGACCTGGGATGTACATCGGTGATACCTACGCGCGCGGTCTGCATCACTTGGTCTACGAAGTCGTTGATAACTCGATCGACGAAGCCATGGCGGGCTTTGCCAAATCTGTCTCGGTAGCCGTTCACACTGACGGCAGCGTAACGGTAGAAGACGATGGTCGCGGAATACCCGTTTCCGTTCACACGGAATTGACCGAGGAGCTGTCTGAAAAGATTGGCCGCGAAGTCAGTACGCTCGAAGGCGTGATGACAGTTTTGAAGTTTGGCGGCAAATTTGAAAAAGGAGCCTATCAGACTTCAGGTGGTTTGCACGGTGTAGGTGTAACCGTTGTGAACTTCTTAAGCCAATGGGCGAAAGCAGAAGTCATGCGCGATGGTTTCGCATGGTCGCAGGAATACGAACGCGGCGTTGCGACAGGCCCAGTCTCGAAAGGTCGAACCACCAAGAAGACAGGCACAAAGGTTACTTTCAAAGCTGACAATCAGATCTTTGAAGTCACCAAGTACAACTTTGATACGCTTCACAAACGGCTTCAGGAATTGGCGTTTTTGAACAGTGGGGTTCGCATCAAGTTTTTGGATGAGCGCAATGGCGAAGGTGGCGATTTCATCTATGAGCGTGGCATCGTCGAGTTCGTCGAGCACTTGAATCGTGCCAGCGATCCGCTGCATGCTGATGTGATCTACATCGAAGGCACCAAAGACGGTGTGCAGTTCGAGATTGCTTTGCAGTACAGTGTGGAATACACCGAGAACGTTCAGTCGTATGTGAACAATATTCATACGATCGAAGGCGGTACCCATGTTTCAGGTTTTCGCAGTGCACTGACGCGGACGCTGAACAATTACGGAAAACGCGAGAATCTATTCGGCAAGACCACGCCGTCAGGTGATGACTTTCGCGAAGGTCTGGCTGCAGTTATCAGTGTCCGAGTTCCGGAGCCGCAATTCGAGGGTCAAACGAAAACAAAACTCGGCAATAGCGCTGTCGACGGTATCGTCAGCAGCGGTGTTGGCGAACAACTTGCCAAGTACTTGGAAGAAAACCCGCGGGCCGCGAAATCGATCGTGCGCAAGGGTGTCTTGGCTTCTGAGGCTCGCGAGGCAGCACGCAAGGCAAAGGACCAGATGCGTGCCCGAAAGAATGCGCTTGGTGGTGGTGGCTTGCCCGGAAAGCTTCGCGATTGCATCAGCAAAAACATGGAAGAGTGCGAAGTCTACCTAGTGGAAGGTGACTCGGCGGGTGGATCCGCCGAAGGTGGCCGGATGCGTCAGTACCAAGCGATCTTGCCTTTGCGTGGAAAGATCATCAACGCATACAAAAGTCGCGAAGCAAAGGTTCTGGAGAATGCCGAGGTTCAATCAATGATCCAGGCAATCGGGACCGGAATTGGCGCTGATCAAGACCTTACCAAACGTCGCTACAACAAAGTCATCATCATGACTGACGCGGACGTTGATGGAAGCCACATTCGTACTCTGCTGCTGTGCTTTTTCTATCGGCAAATGTATGAACTGGTAGCCAAAGGGCACGTTTACGTGGCTCAGCCGCCGCTGTTTCGAGTTCAACACGGAAAGACAAGGTACTACGTTCAGACCGAAGAGGAGATGAAGACGCAGTTGCAAGAACGCGGTATGAACGATACGTCATTTGAAGCCGAAGATGGTCGTTCGATTGCGAGCGACAAGATGCGTGAGTTGTGCGTTACTTTGGCTCAAATGGAAGAAGCAATCATCGCGTTGGAACGACGCGGGGTTAGTCTGCGTGCCCATTCGCAACGATTGGATCCAGTCACGAATAAGCTGCCACCGTTTTTGTTGACCGTTGGCAATATCGAGAATTGGTTCCATGATGAAGCGTCTCTCGAAAAACACTTGTCAGAAAACAATTTGTCCTTGGACAATGATCATGATGACGGTGACGGCGAGATCGACGACGAAGAACTCCTAGCGGCCAGAGCGGATGCGGAGCAGACAGGAACGGAACTGGCCCACATGGCCGAACTGCATGAAGTTCGTACGATCAATAGTGGGCTGAAGGATCTGCAGGTACTGGGTTTCGGCATCGACGATTTGATTCCAGCCGATCGCACTGGATCCACAACGGCTCGATTCGAGTTGGTTCGGGGTGAGGATGTGCGGCGGCCGATGGAGGACTTGCGAGGGCTGCTGCCAGAAATTCGAGCGGCGGGTGAAAAAGGACTGACAGTGACTCGCTTTAAAGGGCTGGGTGAAATGAACGCGGAGGAGCTCCGCGAAACAACACTTGACCCAGCCAACCGAACACTCGTTAAAGTCAACCTCACCGATGCAGGTGCTGCGGACGAAATGTTCCGCCTGCTAATGGGCGATAAAGTCGAACCACGTCGCGAGTTCATTGAAAAACATGCCTTGGATGTTCGCAACTTGGACGTTTAGCCATTGCGCTTTTACCTCAGGCATTGGTTTTTGGTAACCCGAAGCGCGAGCGAGGGACCGAGTCAATATTGATTGTCCCTCGCTAACGCTTCGGGTTACCAGAAAATCGCAACTTCAAAAGGCGTGTGCCGGCTTAGATGACGGCCTTTCATAAACAATGAACCAACCTGAAACCCATTTGCTGTCATCGTATTGTTAGGCATTCGCCAAATTCCTGACAAATTGACCACGCTACCTGCCCACAGGGAACTTTCTGTCTTAATCTTGGTCTGATTCTCTGCCGAGTCTCTTGGTTTATGTACCATTTCTCGGTAAGTAAGCCACTCTTTGATTGATACAGCCAAGCTAGGCAGCGGAACGAAAACATGCGTCGAATCACACGGGGAAAAATTGGCAAGCACGTCAAAAACCAATTCTCGTTGGAGCACTTGGAAACGCGTCGTCTATTGGCAGGTGATTCGGGGGTATGTTTTGAACCACTGGATGACATAACCGTTCAAGTCGGATCGCCGCTTCATATTCCCATCGACGCGTCCGACATTGCCGGTGGTCCCATCACCGTCAGCGTTGATATCGAAGACGACGATTTGTTGGAAGGCGTCATCATTGGTGGCAATCGATCCATTCGTATCCAAGTCGACGGATTTGGCGAAATGGTATTCGAACTCTTTGAGCAGCGCGCACCGCTTCCAACCAGTCGTGTCATTGAACTTGCCGAGTCAGGTTTTTATGACGGCATCGAATTCCATCGCGTCATTGATGACTTTGTGATTCAAGCTGGCGACCCCACTGGCACTGGCATTGGTGGATCGTTGCTCGGCAATTTTGACGACCAGTTTCATCCCGATTTACAACACAATCGACCGGGAGTTTTATCATTCGCCAAAAATGGTGACGACACCAATAATTCTCAGTTTTTTATTACCGAGAGTGCGCAACGTCATCTAGATTTCAACCACAGTGTTTTTGGATTGTTGGTTGAAGGCGAAGATGTTCGCGATGCGATCAGTGAAGTTGCAACCGACAATTCAACGAGTCCACTTTCGCCAGTCACCATTCAATCCATCGACGTCTTCCAAGACCTCGAAAACTCTGTCGTGCTGTTGAGCCCGCGCAGCGATGCAATTGGCTCCACAACTGTCACGTTCACCGTTACCAACACTCAAGGCGAAACATTTTCGCAGACTATCGATGTCGACGTCGCAGCTGATACTGCCAACAGCCAACCCTATTTGTTGCCTCTAGACTTGCCAATCTTTGCATCAGAGCAGACAGCAGAAATTCAACTTAGCAGTTTCGATATCGAAGGCGATCCCGTCGAGTACTCTGCAAGTACAACATCCAGTTCTGCGACCGTCTCGATCGACGATGCCGGTCTCGTGACCGTGGTGCCAAATGCTGGATTCGAAGGCACCGTGCCCGTGCGCGTTACAGTTCTCGCCGCCGGTTCGACCAATGGAGACTCTGATAACCAGTTACTGAATGTTGTGTTCTCTGCTACGACTCTGGACCTCCTGGCTGACGATGATTCGGGCGTTGACAATTCTGATGACATTACCAACGAAACATCACCGATATTTATCGTCAGTGATGCTCCCATTGGGGAAACGGTCGAGTTGGTTGTTGGCGATCAAATCATCGGTTCTGGAACTGTAAACGGACAAACGACCACGATTACCAATGCCACGCTAGATACTTTGGGCGATGGAACTCACCGCGTGTTGGCTCGCACCACAGGTGATCGATCAACCGACTTGGCGACGCTGGATATTACACTCGATACGGCAGCGCCCACTGGTTTTACGGTAGGTACATCCAGGCACGCGGTTGCGGGGCAAGTCTTCCAGTTTGATCTGAATGATCCAGAAGAAGGCACTGGGATAACTTACACGTTGATCAATGGCCCATCCGGAGCGATCGTTGATCCAGCTTCCGGATTGCTTCAGTGGTTACCAACTGAAAATCAGTTGGGCGAACACTCTCTGGAAATTCGTCGATCGGACATAGCTGGAAATGCGATTGATGAAACACTGACAATCAGTGTTTTCGCGGGTCCAATTGCAACCGTGCAACTCGAAGCCGTTGATTTGAACGGCATTCCAATTGACCAAATCAATGTTGGCGAAGAATTCTTGTTGAACTTGTTTGTGACCGACAACCGCGACTTGGCCAACCGAGCTGGGCTGTTTTCTGCTTACGCCGACATTGGGTTTGACGAGGCGTTTGTCAGTGCTCTGCCAGTTCCCGTTGAATACCATGGCGATTTCAATATCGCACAAAGCGCGACACTTTTAACAGGAATGATCGACGAACTTGGTGCGTCATCCGATCAGTTCACCCCTTCGTTCCAAGCCACCGTGTTGGTCGCCACCGTGCGAATGATCGCTAACGAAGCGGGCAACATCACCATCACAAGTTCGGCTGCTACCAGCGAATTCCTGGCCTACAACCTAGACGACGTGCTGTTGCCAAGTGAAATCGAATTCACGTCGATTGACCTAAGTGTCTTCGATCCAGATTTTCATCGTGAAAGCAATCCGTTCGACGTCGATGGCAATGGCAGTGTCACAGCGCTTGATGCGTTGATCGTCATCAATGTCATTGGAGAAGCCGGCCAAGTGATCCCGCTCGATTCACCACTCGCCGAAATTCTGCGGCCTGAATTCGCGTACAACGTCGCCAGAGATGGTCAGATCAGCGCGCTGGATGCACTCCGCGTGATCAACTTCTTGGCAGAGCAAACAGTTCCCGAAGCAGAACTGATTCCAATGTCGCTACTGGATGACGAAAATGAAAATCTAGAACGAATTTTGGACGAGCTCGGTCTAGCTCTTGCGGGGCTTGGGTGATCCACTCGGTTACTGTTCCGCCGCAAGCAATTTCTTTGCAATTTCAAGTTGCGACTTAGCGACTCGATCGTTTTCGTCTATCTCAACCGCCCGCTCAAGATGGCCGACAGCATCCGCATACTCTTTGCGTCTGATCAATAGCGTGCCAAAATTTCGGTGTGTCCAACCGTCGTTGGGATCGACATCAACAGCTTTGAGATACGAATTTTTTGATTCGTCATATTGCCCCATCCCCGCCTGCGTCTTGGCTAGATAAGCCAACATTGCCAAATCATTGGGATGTTTTTCCAGCACATACGAAAGATACTTCATCGCCTCTTCGTAGTTCCCGAGTTCGACACAGCATGTTGCATAGGCGTGCGACGCTCGAACATCCTTGGCGCCTCCCGCTGGGTAGTATTTAAGAATCGAAGCCGCAAGCGGTTCAGCTTGTCCGTACCGCCCGCTGTAGATCAACAGTTCCGCGCAGTTCAGATATGCCGGAAAATACAACGGGTGAAAAACAAACAAACGTTCGTAGGTCGCCAACGCTCCATCGGTATCCCCCAAGACGCGCTGGCAATCCGCCAAAACCCTCATGCTTTCAGCATCATTTTCAATCAACTCCAACGCGTCTAGAGCCCGCGGCATCGCCTCTTCAAACTTGCCTGCCCAGTGCAGTACTTTCGACAAATTCCGCATCGACAAACCATGTTTTTCACGGTCAATACCAGCCCGAATCCGCTCATCAACGGCGGCAATCTGCTGATCCGTTGGCTGGTCTCCATCAATCAATCCACGCTCGATCAGCGTGTCCAAAATCCAAATCGAAAGTTGCTGGTGAATCTCCAATGTTGGATGCACATGATCCAGAAAGTACTCATGTCCAAAAATGTCGTGACCAAGTTCTTGTTTTGATTTCTCACGTAGTCGTTTCTCAAAATCGACCAATGCCAAATCATGTTCGGCTGCCGTCTTCCGGATCGCCTGGTTGACTCCCGTTGGAGCTCGCAACGGACAAATGTCTTGCTCGATCGCGCCGTGAAACGCCTCCCTTGCTTGATCGTAGTTACCGAGCGCAAACTCCGACCGCCCCAGTCGATACAAGAGCCCTGCATGCAGCGAATCCTCTTCGGCGATCTCACTGAACATCTTCCGCGCCAAATCGTATTGCTTGTCTCGTAAAAGCGAACTACCTTCCTTCAATTTCAAATCAAATGCTTGCTGCTGTTTCTCCGAAACATCATCGGACCATTGACTTTTAAAAGGCGTGCTGTCTTTCTCGTTAGATGCCGCCGTAACAAAGACAATTTTTGCACCACATCGTTCAGCGATTTGAACCATCCTTTGCAAGTTCGCTTGGTAGTGATTCAAGACATCGCCGCGCCACTTTTCGTCGCGTTCATAGTCAATCGGCCCAATAGTGTGATTCAGAATCTCATCGACTTCTGCTGGCAAAGTCGTCTTGGGCTTTTCTTTTTTGCCACGAACAAGCCGACTGGCCAAGGACCACATACGGCTCTTTTGCGCCAACGAGATTGCATCGCGGGTCCAACCAGACTGTTGAAACAAGTTCGCATAGGTTCGCCGTTCAAGAAATTCATTTTGCGCGGTGTAAATGATGAACAGATCTGGCTGATAGTCCGCCAGTTCTTGCATTACCATCGCCACACGATAACTAGCAAAACTTACCCCACCGCAGTTGATCACTTCCCAGTCATGCTGCTCATCCGCAATCGGCAGTAATTCTCGAAGCCAACGACTGTATGACGTCGAATCATCATACGGCCGCCCATTCGTGGTCGATCCTCCCAAGCAAAACACGCGCCGCGTGCCATCGGCTTTCTTGACCGGGAACTGCTGATCATTGAACCAAACCAATTTGTTGTCAGCGGTTTGAAAGATTCGCTGACCCGAATCGTCGGTCACCTGTTCCATGAGCGGCGAGTAACTTGAGAATCCAACATACGGATCCGTCAATTCATCCGCTGTTTGCACGCCAATCGCGACCAGTCCCAATTCCAGCACCAAAAAGAACACCCCAACGGTGATCAACGCAAACAAAAACTTTTTCCGCCCACTCATCAACAGACCTTTTTGCCACAACATTTGAAATCGAAGTAGCAGTATATTCGATCAATCCAAGCTACCAAGTTCCTGAAAGCAGTAGTCGACAGGTATCGTACGATCGCCAAGACTTTCGGCGATCAGGAGGTGGACTCATGATTCAGAAACCTATCGCCCATCGGCTCACAAAAACATGCCGCGCTCTTGACGACATCAGCATGGCCTTCGCTGGTTGACGATCGTTTCCGGCGGCGTTGGTCTGCCACGATGTCGGTCCGTACTATGAAAACTCACAGCCTCTGCGGGCGAACGCGATGGTCCACTGATTTCCGAAAGACACCAAACGCAGGGTTTTTCCGTTGGGCCAGATAGCGGGTGGCCAGAACGGGCAAAGCAATCCCAATAAAACGTACAAATTCGTCAGATTCCTTTTAGAAAAATGAACGACGATTCTTAGGCTGGGCACTTATTCGCGGCATTCCAACCTTAAATCGAAGAATGTTAACGGAAGCCAAAGAAATCAACGTAATGCCTTCACCGGCCCAAAACAGTTCTGAAAGCGACAAGATCGTGTCAGAGCCCAGTGATCCTGCGGCTCCAGACGATCAATGGATCTCTATGCACTATGAGAGGATATTCAATGCCGCTTGGATGATGTCCGGGGATCCGTGGGAGGCCGAGGATTTGGCGCAGGAGACGTTTGTTGTAGCCATGGATCGGTGGGATACGTTTGGTGGTCGCTCAACACGAGCAACTTGGCTGTACGGAATCCTTTTGAGATTGAATCGACGACGTTGGCGTTCAGCTAGCCGAATGAAGCGACGGATAGAAACCTACATCCGCCGCAATGAGCGTGCTGAACCGGACAACCCAGCCGATGCTTTCGCAACCAGCCAATGGCAGCAGAGCCTTTGGTCAACGGTCGCAAGCCTGCCGCCCAAACAGCGTGAAGCGATTGTGTTGCGATTCGCTCAGGACCTTTCCTATGCGGAAATTGCAGAAGCCATTGGGTGTGCTGAGGGAACAGCAAAAACAAGAGTCCATCACGGGCTAAAGAAACTAAAAAACATGGGTGTCGAAGAACTGACTCCTGACTTGAACGAACAAATTGTTGAGTTAAACCCAAGCAAATGAATTCTCCGTTCGAGACAAACGAAATCGAAGATCAACTTGCGTCGCAGGCAGCTGAGCTTGCTGGTCCAAGGTCGTCCGCTCCGTCGTTGATAACACTGCAAGAACGTGTGTCAAAACGTCGTCGCCGGCGCACCTTGGTGCGTCGCAGCGCAGCGGCAAGCTCGTTGGCTGCTTGTGCACTTTTGGCATTTATCGCCAGCAAAAATCTTACCAACACAAACAGCACGGATGATGTGCCTAAGGTTGCTGCAAACAACACGAACAGTGTTGATCAGTCCACCAAGACAAAATTTGACACTCAAGCATTCAAGGAAAAAATGAGATTGCTTGCGCGTGTCCGTCGTCCACTGCCTGTGTTCCAGATGGATCGACAGAATCGACAGATGCGGTATGTGGGCTGGATCGAAGATGAACAGACTGTTCCGGTCAACCTGGAACAATTGACAAACGAACAACAAGCGACTTTCCGAAAAATGCTGGACAGACGAAACATCCACGACCTGTAGGTCTTTTCCGAAATGTCGCTCAGCATCATTATATTTTTCCAATCTCGAATTCAAGTTTTAGAGGTCAAGAATGATTCGCCACTTTGCAGCCCTGTTGCTTTGTGTTGCGGTGACTTCGGTCGCCCACTCACAAACCGACTTTCGCAATGCCTTGGTTGTTGGAATGCCAGCGATCGTCCACGTTGAAACAGGCACTGAAAAAGACAATTTTCTTGGTGCAATCCAATTGCAATTCAATGAACAGCAAGGCAATTTTGGATTGCCTCGCGAGGTAATGGGTTTTGGAATGAATGTCGATCGCGGTTTGCGAACCGGGTTTGCGGTCGACGTGGACTTGGTCGCCACTCAACTGCCGAACCACATCGATGAGGCTGTTGTTCGTACCAGTGACAATCGGGAACTTGATGCAAAAGTAGTGACGCGTGACTCTGTCACTGGTATCGCAGTTTTGAAAATCAAAGATGCAAAGTTCGTTAGCCTTGTCATCGCTGCAGGCGCACCAGATGTGGGTTTGCCAATCGTTGTGCCAAGCTCAAATGGTCGGCGATTGGTCGCGACACGAGGGATGATCGCCAGCACGCCGTCATCTGAAAATCCGGGACTTGGATTCACACACGCCTTGGACGGAAACTTTGCTCCGTCTGCTGTCGGGGGCCCCGTGCTAGATACTAACGGTGCTGTGGTAGGTGTGGCTGGAAAATCAGCGAACGGTGACATTTGCTGTATCAATAATTCACAGCTTCAGCGTTTAGTTGATGCAGCAGCCAATGGTGAACTCTTGGAACTGCATCGAGGGATGCTTGGCATCCGATTCGACAGTGACAAAGACGCGGGGATCATTAATGTCCAACCTGATAGCCCGGCTGCCAAAGCCGGGATCGAGATTGGCGACAAAATACATTCCATCGGCGATTTTGAAATCAAAAATAGCGAAGATGTTCTTGCGGCCGTCGGTATGTACCGCGCGGATGAACAAATCACAGTTACCATCAAGCGTGATGACCAACTGATCGAATCGACGTTAGTTTTGACTAAGCAGCCACAGTCCAAGATTTCCATCGATTTGAAAGATCAATTTCGCCAGCAAGCCTTTAAGTTGCAAGATGGCCAATTGATTCCCATTGGTGGCAACGACAACCCCAAAGCAAGGATGCAGCTAGATAAAGTACTTCCGCAAGTGTTCCGACAACTGGACGGCGGAGAACTATTTGTTCCTCAACTGCGCGGTAAACTTGAAGGCATCGAAATTGAACGCAGCGGGTTGGAAGACGCGATGCGAAAACTGGAACTGGAAAAGCAGGAACAGGCTAACGAAATCAGGGAATTGAAACGTCAACTCAAGAAGTTGCAGAGTGAACTTCTGAAAGAAAATTAGGCCGTCAGTCAATCGACCACAGCCAGCCTGCCCGTGAAAAGTACATTTTTTCACGGGCATTTTTGTGCGCCGATTGATCACGCTTTCCACGACCTGCATGCAACCATCGCTTCTGATTACACTAAGCTCTCCGCTTGCAGCCGAAAGGTTGCCAAGGCAAACAATTCTCCAAAGGATAGTGTACGAGATGGCCAGATATCAGAGTTCAAAATGCATTCTACTAGCAGTGATGCTGTTGGCGTTCGTGGCAGAATCCAGCGCAGCCCCTCCCAATATCGTTTTGATCATGGCGGACGATTTAGGATGGTCGGATCTTCATTGCCAAGGCAACGATGCATTGGAAACGCCTGCAATCGACAAACTGGCCAGCCAAGGCATGCGGTTTACTGATGCGTACGCTGCCGCACCAGTCTGTACACCCACTCGAGCGGCGATGATGACAGGTCTGGCGCCAGCGCGACTTGGAATTACCAATCATGCACCAGGCAACCCGGACCACGTCTCGAAAACCACTTCGCTCAAAGGCGCCCAGTGGACCACCTACCTGAGTCTTGAGCATCGTACGCTCGCTGAAAGACTGCGTGACACTGGCTACAAAACAGGCTTCATTGGCAAATGGCATTTGTCGCATCGACCTGGCAGCGATCAGAACGGGAAATTTGAGCCACAGCTTCGTCCCCAACACCAAGGCTTTGATCTGAATGTTGGCGGTTGTTCCAAAGGTGGACCGCCCAGCTACTTTGAACCGTATCGAATTCCAAACATCACACCGCGACGCAAAGGCGATTACTTGCCCGAACGTTTGGCGGATGAGGCAATCGATTTCGTAAAGTCTACTGATGGCAAGCCTTTCTTTTTGTGCTGGTGGAACTACTCAGTGCACTATCCGATTCAGGCACCCGAAAAATTGATTGAAAAATACAAACAGAAAAAAGGTGTGAAACGGCCTGCCTACGCGGCAATGATCGAAGGCATGGACACTGCAATTGGTCGCGTTTTAGCGTCACTTGACGACCAAAAACTCAGCGGTGAAACACTGGTCTTGTTCACTTCGGACAATGGTTCACTATTTGAGAATTTGCCACTCCGAGAAAGCAAGGGCCATCTCTACGAAGGCGGGATTCGCGTTCCGTTCATGGTTCGGTGGCCAGGCCACGTTAAACCTGGAACGTTGTCCAGCGAACCAGTTGTCAGTATGGATGTGTTGCCAACGCTATTGAACGCCGCAAAAATCGACATTGAAAACGAACGCTTTGATGGTGAAGACCTCACGCCGGTTTTGGAGCAGACCAGCGGTTTGAAACGCGATGCACTGTACTTTCACTATCCCAACTATGCATTCCACAAACAAAATCGTTTGGGCAGTGTAATTCGGCAAGGAAAGTACAAATTGATAGATTGGCACGACAGCAGTCCAAGTGAGCTCTATGACTTGGAGAATGATCTGGCAGAGAAAACCGACTTGAGTAGCAAAATGCCAAGCCTGGCCAAAGACATGGAAAAGAAGTTGGGCAGCTGGTTGAAAGAGACTGACGCCACGATGCCAACCAAGGTAAATCGTTGACAACGAAGTTGGCAAAGCGCGCAGCGGAAGCCGTCAAGGACTTGTTGATTTACTGAGCCGCAGGGCGATAGCCCCGGTTTCGAGCACAACCAGACCGTCAATAACCGTGGCTAGCGCCATCGTCTCACAAAAATATGCCACGCAAATAAATCAACAAGCTGTCAAGACTTTCGGCCGTTCACATAACGCACGACCATAACCTTCCTGTGGTTTAGCGAACAAAATTATGTCGGCCTCCGAGGCTGTGATTATTTACTACCCACCGTTCGTAGTACCGGCTTCAGCCGGAATAGGTTGTGGGAAACGGAACGGATTCCGCCTGAAGGTGGTACTACGAACAAAAACTCACAGCCGAATCTCGTCGTTTGGGATTTTTGTCGGGCGCGTTAAGAGTGCCCGGCTTTGAAAAAGTCATTACCCTGTCACATGCTGCTACCAAGAAGATGCGGCGCGTTCTATCATGTCTTTCGGGAGCACAATATTCAAACGCAAGGTTTAAAGTGGGCAAATGAGCGATGACCGACGCAAGCGACTGGAAAACGTCTTGCAGCCATTGATTGAATTGGATCAGTTTTCTCCTGATACCGCCAAGCGTGTATGCAGCGAATCCAAACCTGCCTACGTCACGCGAACGATCAAGCAATTGGTCAGTTCAGGATTGTTGCAAATCGTCATCGCTGACGAAAAAGAACACTTTCGCTGGACATCAAAAGAGCGCGAGGACGATTCGCAACGATGGATTGAACAGCAAATCCACGGTGTTCAAATCAAGGAAACGCCAAAGCAAGATCGACCGCGCGAACGCCTGATGCGTGATGGTGCTGCCACGCTCACAAATGCTGACCTTCTGGCGATCTTGATTCGAGTCGGTGTGCCGAAAGAATCCGCAGTTGTTGGCGCTCAGAAAATAGCGAACCGATATGCGGAGCGACTGGGAGAACTGCCAAAGTGCAGCGCTCGCGAGCTAAAGGAAATCAGCCCCGCCGCGACTGCCAGTAGCTTTGCACAAATCATGGCCGGAATCGAACTTGGGCGACGCATCGCAGAAGCTGAATTTCGACAGCAACCGCCCGAAATTAAGATCACGAGCACAAAACAGGCGATTGACTATTGCAGCAAGCAGTTCGCCAGATTGGCAATGGATGGCGTCCAAGAAGAATTTCATATTGTTACGTTGGACACAAAACACAAACCCATTCGTACCCACCGGATCACTGTTGGGACTTTGGATGCAAGTCTCGTGCATCCGCGCGAAGTGTTTCGACCGGCAATCCAAGACGCTGCATCCGCCGTGATCTTGGTTCACAACCATCCAAGCGGCGATCCAACTCCCAGTCGTGAAGATCATCAGGTAACGAATCAGCTGACGGACGCAGGAAAACTAATCGGCATCCAAGTCTTGGATCACATCGTGGTAGCGAGAATGAATTCCATCAGCATTCGTGAATGCACTTAAACCCTGTTGCCGTTTTTCCAAACCGCATCGTTAGGAATCTGATGCGCGTTCTGCAAAGAACCCCATTTTAATTTTGGAACAGGATCACTCCCAATCCTCTTCATCATCTTCTTCGGCTTCCTCTTCGTCATCATCCTCTTCCCAGTCCTCGTCATCTTCGCCTACTTCTTCGTCCTCTTCGTCTTCATCTTCTTCGACCTCGTCCCAATCCTCTTCGTCTTCATCGAAGTCTTCACCTAGCTCTTCGTCATCCAAGTCATCATCGTCGTCGCTGTCATCGACTTCTTCCCAGTCGTCGTCATCATCCCAATCTTCTTCGTCATCGCCTTCTTCGGCATCCTCTTCGTCCCAGTCGTCTTCATCGTCGAAGTCATCTACATCCTCTTCGTCTTCATCATCGAAGTCCTCGCCGTCTTCGTCCCAATCATCTTCGTCATCGAATTCTTCGTCCAACTCGACTTCTTCATCTTCATCTTCGCTGGCTTGCGGCGAAACATCTTGCGCATCAGTCCTCGTATCATCGACGATATCTTCAGCGATTGCTTCTTTGTTTTCGAGGGTAGGGTTGATCGAGGTGGCTGCGACTGTGCTACTCACAGAGGACTCCTTCTTTGGTGACGTCAAATCTTGGTTGGTTGGATCTGGTTGCTCTTCTTGGAGCGTTTGCCATTCAATGGGAGGCAAGGCGGTGATGTTGGGTAATCCAAAAAGTTGTAAAAAACGTTTCGTGGTTCCGTAAAGATAAGGTCGGCCTAATTCTTCACTTCTGCCAGCTACGCGAATCAAATCACGTTCCATCAATTGTCGCAATAGTTCGCCGCAGGAAACACCCCTAACAGATTCAACATCGGCCCTTGAAACAGGTTGGCGATAGGCAACCACCGAGAGGGTTTCCATCATTGGCGGTGACAAACGCTCCAAAGGCGGCAAGTGCCCAAGTTTCGACAGCCACGGCGACAAAAATTCCCGAGTCAACAATCGGTAGCCACCCGCAATTTGCTCGATACGGAGGGCTCGGCCGAGTTCCTCATATATTTCGTTCAACTGCCGAATCATCGTGCGGGCTTCGGTACCATCGGCTAAGTGAGCCATTTGGGCCAGTTTTCGCGTCGTCAGCGGCGTCTTTGCCAAAAATAAGACCGCTTCGGCACGCTTTCGCCGCTCAACGGGTTCCTCATCCTCCTGGTACAGGCTGACGCTGCCCCGACCGGGCTCCTGCTGGCCGCGTAGCCGAGTTACAGCGTATGGCCGCTGGTTCGGAAGTCCAACGGCCAAAAATTCGGCTGGCAAACTGGATTTCCAGACGCCTGCCGAAGAAGGAAATGTTCTGCGAGACCAATTGTCGGCCATGACCGCCATGACTTACGTGGATATGTTGGTAGTTAAGCAAACCGGAACGTTTGCCATTTATTCGCGAAACATCCCGCAAGTTCAATTCTGTGTCTACATCGGTTTCAACAAAGTCATCGACTTCACGGGTCCCAAAGCTACAGCGATGGGTCATCGTCGTCGGATTTTTGCTCGCAGCATTGCTGGCATTTCTGATCATTCGAACTCAAGGCCATGTGCGCGGGCAGGAATTCGCGCCATCTCATTTCCACACTCGGGAGTTCGAGTTCTATGAAATTCCGGGCTTACAAATTCAACTCACACCGATTCAGCGTTCAGGGTCAATCCCGCCGCTGACCACATTCTTGCGGACCAACGGCTATCTACCGCGTCCAAAAGCTCCACCAGATGACGATGGTTGGCATTTGGTGAATATTAATCGTGGGGCCAGCGGCAATACCCCTGGTGACGCCCAATTCTTGACAAAGCATCTGGCGCTCTCCAACATCCGAGGCATCTACTGGCAAACTTGGAGTGAAAACAACCCACAGCAAGCAACCGTTTTATGGCCAATCATTCAGCGACTGGCCAATCGTGAACTTTATGTCTTGATCCCATCTCTGCTTGAGCAAGCGACATTGGCAACTGCTGGCGACTCGACTGTACAAGCCAAGAAATTTAACACCGAAATCGATGACTGGTTACAAAACGAGTACATCCAGTTGATTCGCGACATGCAAGACGCCAAACGCGAAACTCTCGCCAACGCTCTGCTGCAAGAAGCTATCATCGATTTTCCAAACAACACAGAGCTGAAAAAGATGGCTGAAAAGCAACCGGCCGCGCCAGCGACTGATGCCTAGCTTCGTACCTTGCTGAGAGCTCTTGAATCTTGTGATCTATCTGGATAATAACGCGACCACCGCTACCGATCCCAGCGTCGCAAAGGTCATCCAAGACGTTTTGGCCAGCGGACCGACGAATCCGTCCAGCCTTCATCGCGCGGGCCAAGCCGCACGCTGCATGCTGGACGAATCCTGCGAAGCCATCGCTGATGCGCTAGGTTCCGACATTCGACCCGCAGGTGCTGCCCGGTTACTGATCACTAGCGGAGGCACCGAATCGAATCATCTTGCTCTTCGTGGGATTGGACCCGCCAATGGACCACTTGTGATTAGCCAGATTGAACATCCCAGTGTCTTGGAGAACGCAAAGCACATGGCTGCTGCGGGACGCGAGGTGCGCTGGTTGCCGGTTGACAGTAATGGGGTCGCCCAACTGGATGCCTTGCCCGAACTGATTCATCCAAACGGTGCCGCAAAAGCTACTTTGGTCTCGCTGATGTCGGCGAACAACGAAACAGGAGTCATCCAGCCGATTCAACAAGCCGCGCAGATTTGCCGTTCACATTCAGTCGATCTGCATGTTGACGCGACTCAGTCGGTTGGAAAAGTTCCCATCGATGTAGAGTCTTGGGGTGCAAGCGCTGTGACCATCGCAGCACACAAATTCCATGGACCGCCAGGAGTTGGCGCGCTTTGGTTGGCCAGCGGTATCAAAATCCGCCCGACTTTTCATGGTGGTCAGCAGCAGTTGGAGTCGCGACCCGGTACGGAACCCGTTGCATTGGTTGCCGGCATGGCCAAAGCAATTCAAATTGCAACAGAACAGTTAACCGTGAATTCACAGCACATGCAAAAGCTGCGCGATCAACTGGAATCAAGTTTGATTCAGCGCTGTGAGCACGCCGATGTAATCGGAGCCAAATCGCCTCGGCTGCCTTCAACAACATGCATCGCTTTTCGAGGGACTGATCGGCAATCGACCCTGATGGCGCTGGACATGGCAGGCGTAGCTTGCAGCAGTGGTTCAGCCTGTAGCAGCGGCAGCAGCCCCCCTAGCCACGTGTTGTTGGCGATGGAATGTGACCCGAAATCCGTCGAATCGGCCCTCCGATTTGGAGTGTCCAAGTTTTCCACAGCCGGAGAAGTAAGCGAGGCTTCCGAACGTATCTCCTTTGCCTGCAGTCGTTTAGGTCGATAATCGATTGTGGAAAACTTTTCAAAAAGTACTCGCTTCGGTCGTATTTCCGCCTAAAATTGGGCCTTCTCTGCCAACAGATAGCGTCTTTAGCAACGTGCTGGCCAGGGAATTTAGCGTCCTTTTACAAAAGCGAACCGTGTGAGTATCGCGATCGAAACTCAAGTTGACTCGTTTCCATTGGAGCGCCCGCGCCTTCGCGGCCGTTACCGAGAGTCGATCGCCGCTGCGCTCTTGGTGCCGTACTTCATTGCCGGCAACGAGAATCGGTTGGCCACTCACATTTGCCAAACGAACGATTCGATTTTTCAGATGGCGAATCCGTTGCTGTTGATCGGGCCAGTTGGTGTTGGCAAGACTGCGATAGCTTTGCATGTCGCTACGAAAGAGTCATTGCGATATCCCGATGTCGAATTCAGTGTGCGCTATTTACCGGCAGTTGATTTTGCGCGAAGCTACGCGGAAGCTGTTGATTCCGATGATCTTTTGCAGTTTCAATCGGATATCGACAGTGTGCCTGTACTGGTGATTGACGATCTGCAGTTGATAGCAGGAAAGTCGACTGCGCAAGACGAATTGGCTTCGCGAATTGACTCGCGTTGCACAAAGGGGCTGCCGACGATTCTAACATGCCGGCGAATTCCCGGCGAAGTCAAAGGTTTGCGTGCAGGGCTCGTTAGCCGAACGTTGCCAGGTTTGACAGTTCCATTGCACCCACCCGAGCAAGATGCACGCCGAATGCTCTTGAGTGAACTTGTCATCAAGCAAGGGTTGGAATTGACCGATGATGCTCTCGCGACGCTCAACGACCTATTGCCACCGAACGCCAGTATTCGGGTCATGGATGCTGCGATCAAACAGTTAGATCTCTGGTGCCGGATGAACGAGAGCGATCCGACCGGCGCTGCGATTCGCGATGCCATCGATTCATCATGCCAAACGGATCGCTTAGCGATTAGTAACATTGCGAAAGCAGTTGCCCGTTGCTCAGGATTAAAAACAGCCGACCTGAGAAGCAAGTCACGAAAGAAATCGGTCGTTCAAGCACGCTCTCTATCGATGTACTTGTCGCGCAAGTTGACTCAGCGAAGCCTGAATCAGATCGGCGAGTACTTTGGTGGCCGCGACCATTCAACGGTATTGCATTCGATCCGAAAAATTGAGTCGTGCATCGATACAGACCCTGCCGTGTCTCAAATCGCTCGTGATGTCAAAGACAAATTAAACGTCACATAAGTTAGTAGGGCCGGTTCCTACCGGCCGCTTTCGTTTGAACGCGCAAAACCGACTCTCGTTCAAACTTCTCATCTTCGTTCGTGGCATTGAAATACGCTCTAGTAACACGTAGGGCCGGTTCCACCGGCCGAAACCAGTGATGCGGCCGGTGGAACCGGCCCTACTCCCTCCAGCTGGCTTCGAATGCCAGTTGATCGCCAAAAACACGGCATTTTAGACATTTCCAGGAAAAGTCACGATTAATGGAAATCAGATGCCCCGCTGTTACGACTTGTAGGTTGTTAGCAAATTGATTTGTTCTCTTTGGAAGTGGTAGCTCGGTGGACAACTGGCGACAAATCGTTGAATCGA
>CAYNNP010000115.1:0-3216 GCA_964398215.1 uncultured Pirellulaceae bacterium
TTTCTACTTGCGTCCGAAGTTCCGGCAATTGCAGCGTTTGCTTGGTCCGGCCTACCTCAAGAGCGCAACTCCAAAAAGCGTGAGCGAGGGACCAACTCAAGATTGATTGTCCTCGCTAACGCGTCGGGTTACCAAAATGCCCCAGAATCAAAAACTGATTTGCCCTGCCGCACCAAATGTGTCCGTCGCAATCTTGATGGGGATTGGCTAATGTAAGAGTCATGAATCGAAAACCTGAGCAACCAGTCGACATCCGCCGCGCGATGATGCTGGTGATATGCATCTTGTTGCTGGTTGCTAGTTTTTGCTCATGGTGGTTCGGAGGCGAAAGTTCGATGGCGTTCGCATCCGCAGCGCTCGGACGTGTTGGAATGGTGATGGGCGCGATGTGGCTGGCTTGGCCCTCATTACAACGACCTGCCCGTTGGCTGCCCGCAGGGGCGCCGCTTTTGTGTGTGATCGCGATGGTTGTCTTGGCAGCAAACCCAATGGGCATGGTTCTGTTCGTGGTTCCAGCAACAGGAATACTGATCGCTTTGGGAGCTATTACCCGGGGATCGCGCGGCGACAAACGTAGATAGTGTGGATCAACTAACGTTGTCTCCGCGCATAAAAAAAGCCACGGCCGTCGGCGTTTTATTCGTCACACCGCACCAGCGGAAAGGGGCACGCAAAAAGATCCGCGTGATGGGAGATAGTGGTGTGACGAATAAAACGCCGAACTGTTTCGCAATGCGAAACGGACCGCGGCGTTGATGCGACCACCCGCCCGGCGGTCACATCACTTCAACAATTCACTAGCAGCCAGAATTGTTGAAGTTGAACACGTGTTGTTTTTAGTCATGTTGTTGTTGCTTTCGTGCTCACCAATAGACGCGATCACATCCCGGGAAACCCGCACAAAAAAACGCCTGATTAAAAGTTGCTCGAACATGCGTGCAATTCGCGGTGTTTTTGCGTGTGAAACATTGCGATCAAATGATCGATTTGCGCGCATTGGAATCAAAGCAATAAGTTCCATGGATTTGATGACAAAGCAAATATTTTTCGGTGAAACGGTGTTCACTTGGGCACCACAAAAATGTTACCTCGGCTTTTAGTTTGTTTTCGAAAGACAGATTCATTCCCGCAAAACCATCCACTCATTGTTCGATTGACGAGGACGCATTCAATGTTCACCAAAAGCAAAATTTGGTTTTGCCAGTTATCAATTGCCGGTTTAATTCTGGCCGCCAGCGGCTGTGCGACAACCAAGACCAGTAATACGGCGCGAACGGGTGCCGAACAGATCTTGATTTCATCTGCCATCGATCGTGCGATGTCAAATGTTCGATTTGGCGACTTCGCAGGATACAACGTCTTCATCGACGACAAGTATCTGGACGGAACTGTTGATAAGGGATACTTGGTAGGTTCCCTTCGACATCGTGTGTTGTCGGCAGGAGGCAAGGTCGCGGCAGCAGCCGACAAAGCTGATGTCGTTTTAGAAGTCCGAAGTGGTGGTGTTGGTACAGACAACGAAGAGACCTTCATCGGTATACCAGCGATCGGTATTCCTGGTTTGCCAATCGAATTACCTGAGGTCAAGATCGCAAACCGAACATCACAAATTGGCACCGCCAAAATTGGCTTGATCGCATACAATCCGAAAACCGGAGAAGCGATGGGCAAGGGTGGTCGAGCAACAGCGTTGACTCACTCCAATGACACGTATGTCCTGGGAGTTGGGCCGTTTCGCAACGGTGCAGTTGTGGACACCCGCGAACGCGCGATCGGATTCGCTGGCGTTGGTGGAAGCCTGATGAGCAGCGCGAGCCAAACGCGACGGTATCCAGTTGCAATGGTTGACCAAGCTCAATCGACTTTCGCGTCGACACCTCCAGCGACAACTGGCGACTTTAAGCTGCCAACTTTGCCAGCGAGCGCAAAAATTAGCAGCGATAAATAGCTTGCGACAATAAATGCCGAATAAAAAAATGCACCGACGATCTCAGGTCGTCCGGTGCATTGCTGCTTCAACGCCATCGACAAAGTGATTGACGACTGTTTGGCCGCTCGAACCGTCGCCAACATGGTAATCGTGGTAATGGTGTTTGGTTGGCGTTGTAATCCACTCTTGCTGTAACGCGATCGTGCTAGCAGTTTTGGTTACTGATTGAGTTGCTCCTCAATCAATTCGTGTTGATTCCGCGTGCCAAGTGCGCCCCATAAACCAAAAGGACTAGGGCTACCAGGAGCACTCAGTCCCTTTCCGCCCAGCACCACCGTGCCACCCAAAGGATAGCCACATTCGACGCTATCAGTCATGAAAATGACTGATCCGTCCCCCATTGCAATATGACCGCCTCCTTGATGGCGACTGCTGGCTGTCAAAGTCCCGATTGTAGTTTCGTCACCGCCAAAACAGAGCTCTGCGTTTGGAGGCAAGGTTGTGTTAAAAGCGGTCATCAACGGCATCGCATCGGCCCATCGATATCCTCGCTCCTCAGTGTTGACTGGAAGTTTTGGCAGGGTGTTACCAACAGAATTGCTCGAACTCCAAAACTTTGGTCGTTCTGGATCGCGCTGGTTGTCACACGTCTTAAGATCAATCAACACACCTGGATTCCAACCGTTGTTCAAGGAAGGAATTGTCCGAATGTCTCCGTCACCAAGACCGGTGCAAATTTCACCCAGCATGATCGTGTTGGACAGGCCATCACTCACATCATCAAATGAAGTGATCATTCGAGGGACGAACATTCCCCGCCCGGAAGCAAGCATCTGTTGTTCGCCACTAGGAGACCATTTGCCGTTTTGATGTCGCCACATTCCCTGATCCAATCCTTCGATTGCATCGCCCAAACAAGCCGCATAGTTGGTTCTGCCTAGTGATGGCAATCCGTACCCAGGGTCTGATGGGCATCGAAAGGTGGGAACTTCAGTTATCCAGGGCGTGTACGAATTAAGATGCGGTGCCGGCCCCATCGGGTCAGGAAGGCTTGATGAAATGGATTCCCAAAGTTGGGCTTGTTCAATGAACGGCGTAATGGAAACCAGAAAGCTAAGTCGAAACTGATTCGTGTTGCTTGGGGCATTGGCATGACTGAAGGTGCCAGTACCGTGTGGTGGCAAGTGATTGAAGGCGTTGTGATACTGCGCTACCGCCAGCGACACTTGTTTCATGTTGTTGCTGCAGCTCATCCTTCGTGCGGCTTCACGTGCTGCCTGCACTGC
>CAYNNP010000115.1:3316-7065 GCA_964398215.1 uncultured Pirellulaceae bacterium
GATCGCTTCGAGCGTGCATCGTCGCAGTGTGCTGACAATCGAAGATCCGATCGAGTCGATCATTGATACGGTCAACCAAAGCCAGTTGCAACCCGCCAGTGGTTTGACTTTGGCGTCGGCATTACGCGCGGCTGTTCGCCAAGATTCCGAAGTCTTGTTGGTCAGTGAAATTCGTGATGTGGAAACGGCGGATGCTGTGTTGTCCGCGTCGATGACAGGACATTTGTGTTTTTCATCGATCCATGCTGGTTCGATTGGCACTACTTTGCGACGCTTGGTGCAAATGCAGTTGCCGATTTTTGCAATCCAAAGTGGATTACGAGCGATCGTTTGCCAACGCCTACTGCGTCGATCCTGTGACGAGTGTTCATCAGCGGTGCGTGATTGTCCTCGATGCCATGGAACGGGATACCATGGCAGAATCCCAATCGTGCAAATGGTTTCTTTTGATGGTTCCGCGGTAGGCCAGTCTGTTTTTGATTCATTAGTGGATCGCCAGCCCGCAAAAGTGTTGGATGCCCTATTGGTCGATGTTGGAGTGAAATCACTGCATGATCAGGCCGTAGAATTGGTTGCTAAAAAGCTAACTGATCAAACCGAGGTTTATCGTGTGCTGGGGTCTCAACAATGAAAACGGCATCTGATTGGCAACAGGAGTCTTCGCCATTGGATCCAACATCGCTGGTGATGTTACTGGACGAAGTATCTGCGATGACTGCAGCGCGTCGGCCTTTGGCTACGGCCCTGGCAGACTTGGATGATGCGTCGATGGGAAAAGTCGGCCGCGCCGCTCGCGTTGTTCGTTCGCGCGTGAATCAAGGACAATCACCGACCGATGCGATCGCGCAATTGTCACCTCGTTATGGATCCGCCATCCGTGTTGCCTTTGAAGTGGTTTCCGAGACTGGATCGACATGGGCGATTGATCAAGTGATTGAAACGATACGAGAGGAAACCCAAGCGAAACGCGATTTTTGGTTGGCTTCGATCAATCCAATGATCAACATTGTCGTTGCCGCAGTTGTGTTGTTCTTGGTGATACCACAGATTTTGGTTGCAGTTGCCGAAAGCAAACCGATCAAGGATGCCTCTGCGCCGTCGTCGTCGGAGATCTATGAAAAATTTGCCGGTGATTTTGCGCTAAGTGTCGCCGCTACCGTGATTGGAATCGGGGTGTTTGGTGGTTTTCTGTACTGGGGATTGAATCGATCGCACCGCCGCGTCGATCAATTGCTGAATCAAGGCTCGTTTTGCCGATGGATGGCATTCATGCTCGGTTCGTCGGCTGATCTTGCCAAGTCGATTGGGGCAGCGTCGACTGCTGTGTCCGCGAGCTTTGCGGAATCTTGGGATGGAACCGTCCAGGCGGTTCGTGCTGGTGCTATGTCTGCATCGGCGATGAGCATTCCAGAAAAAACACCAGAAGTGGTTCAGCAGTGCATTGTTGATTTAGCATCAGACCAGCGAGACGATGAACAGATCGCCGAAGACCTGCGAGGCTTGTCGGTTCTTTATCGGCAACAATCGCTTCGATACCGCCGATGGTGGGCGGAGTTTGTTCCCAAGTTGATTTCATCAATCGTTATCTTAGTGATGATGTTCGTTTTAGCAAAAACGATAATTCAACCGATGTTGGACATGACCAGCAAGATTACCAGATGACAGAATTTCCTAGCAAAGCAATCCAGGCGACTGGATTAACGATCGGTCAAACGGCCATGTTGCAAACTTGGCAAGAAATACGTCTTGATGCGCGCCGACGAATGTTGTTTACAGCAACGCTTGGCTTCCTATATGTCATTGCATCCTTGCTGGTAGGCGCGTATTTGTTGCATGCTCTTGATAGGATCGTCGACGATGTGCCGGATCCATCCCGCAGTTGGTTGAGTTCGGAAACGATCGAACTGGCTTGGTTGTCCAGCGTTGCCTTGGCTTATCTTGTGGCAACCGTCATTGTTGGCGCGGCTTTAGCGTTTGTTATTCTGATGCTGGTGGGAAGGGTGCCCAAATTCCTTTCGCCGATTGCCGCTAGGACTCCCGTGTTTGGTGCGGTTTGTCGAATTATGTCAGCGGGTGAGTTTTGCCAATCGCTTTACCGCTCGGTGGTTCAGCAAAAACCTTATGCGGATGCTTTTGGTGAGGCAGCGGACGAAATCGGTGAAGCTTCGATCCGTCACTGGGCCAAGCAGTCAAGCACGCGGATAGCCCAAGGAGAATCAGTGCAGAATGTGCTGAATGCGACCCCAATCGACGACCAACCATTGGCTATGATTTCCGCTGTCATTCCAAGTCTAAAAAACACTGGTGACTCCGTCTATTTGTGGCACGAGGCATCGGCCGAATGCCATGCTGTTCTCCAGACAAGACTCAAGCGCGGTCTCAAGTTTGTTTCGCTTTGGTCCTTGCTGATTTCAGTTTCGCTGGCTGGTAGTCCGTTTGTTCTTGCAACATTATTTATTAGCTTCCATATGCGAGCAAATTACTTCTTATACTACTAGTCTGATTGTGCTCAACTCAACGTACTCTTTGACATTTTTGGGATTCGCTGTCTTTCTGCTGTTGGTGATGGGTACCCTGCGGTCGATTCGACGGAATCTTGCCCAGCGTTCTTTTGACCAAGTGCGTCCTTGGTCGATCACGCTTCTGGGCATCATTGAATTTGTCTTGATTGGTTTGATGCTGCCATTGATTTGGTTTGCGTCGATGCACCCATTGGTTCCGGTCATGTTTGTGTTGGGTTGCGTCGTGATGGTGATTGACCGCGAACTTCGATACCAAGAGGAGTCGCGGTCGTTGAATCGCTGGATTCGCCTTGGCGTTCGAACCGGTGCACCTGTGCCCGATCTAGCACAAAGGTTCGCAGAGAGTTGTAGAAGCCGTGTAGGTCCAAGGTCCAAAGCGTTTGCGTTTCGGTTGACCAACGGTATGGCCATTGAAAAGGCGGCCAGGAAATCAGGTCTGCAGATCGATGCAGACACGATGGCTTCGATTGCGATTCAGGCTGGGGCAGAACAGCCGGACGCTGATGGCGTGGCAGATCGCATGCCATATTCGAAACTCTCAACAGTTTCGAACCTCTCAAGTCATGGTCACGCAGATATTGATCGCGGCGAGCGTGAATCGTCTCGTGCCCTACAGATGCCCTTCGAGCAATTCTTCTACGCGGTATGCTTGATCGTTTTGACGCGGGTTCTTGGGCAAATCGTCCACGAATTGATGGTAATGCTACGTCTTGGATTCGAAATTACTACATCAGGGAATCCATGGTTGCGAATTTCGCGAGAAGCGACTTGGTACCTAAATGTTGCAGTATACGGCTTGGCTATTTGGTTGGCGTTTTCGTTGGTGATTCGAATCTTGCCTGTTGGGTTAGTGCGTTGGATTCCCTGGTTTGGTTCCAGGAAAATTTCAAAATGGCGGACAGAAGTTTTGAGCTGGGTCCAGCGGGAGACAAAGCTTCAACGTCCGGTCGACGAGGTGTTTTTATTTGGTTGGAAGTCCAACTGCGTTCGCTGGATTCGTCGACGATGCAAAATTGCCTACAATGTGTTGCAGAACGGAATGACACTGCCACTGGCCATGCGAAAGTCGGGTTTGGTTTCTAAGCGTGAACAGATCTGGCTGACCAATGCGGAACGAAACGGAAACCTGAGTGGTGCGCTGGGCAGTTTGATCGACGATATTAATCGCCGAGAAAATAATCGCTGGAGAATACGAATGTCCTGGTTTGTTCCTTTGGTAACGGTGAT
>CAYNNP010000115.1:7165-20443 GCA_964398215.1 uncultured Pirellulaceae bacterium
TGGCATTCCATTGGAATTCGATCGGCGCCGAGGCGAGCCTATACGTTGTTAGAGTTGATTGTTGTGATATCGTTGCTGGCTTCACTCCTGGCCGGCATGTTGTCTCTGGTCTCGGCTGTTAGCACGTCTTCGCGACAAGCTGACAAGAATTTTCGCGCCCAACAAGAAATCTTGCGTTTCGCAGGTGACTTGCGACGTGACTTCAAACGCTCGGATCGGATGGAAGTGGATGCCGACGATAAGAAGTTGACGTGTGGCGACAACACACAAACAGTTCAGTACAAATTGGTTTCACCATCAACCATTGATCGGATCGTTCTAGACAAGCGAAGTGTGCCACTCGCGAAAGATCGTTTTGTTGTCGGTGTCGATGCCGAAGTCACATTGCAGTCGCTGGATAACGGACGCACTGCTCAGTGGAGGATTGCAGGGCGCTGGATGACGGACAACCCAATTCTGATTGCAGCTAGTTTAAGAACGCAATCAACCGCAACATCATTGAGTCAGGACCAGAATCATGCGGAATGAAATCCAGGGTCAGAATTCATGGTCAGTAGGTCGGCACCGTCGTGGCGGTTCCGCTGTGTTGGTGCTGTTGTTGGTGATTGCATTGATCGTTGGGACGTTTACCACCACTATGGCGCGTCGTGAATCGCAAAAGAGGCGTTCGTGGCAAAAATGGATCCAAGTTCAGATGTTAGAATCTGCCATAGAGTCTGTGGCGGAGATTGATACTGCAGTAGATGAATCAGTTCGCTTGCCCGTTGATCAGTCGACGGGTTTGGCGATTGTTGTTACCAAGCTTACTGATGTGAACGGTTTGCAAAATTTCAAGGCAGTGTTGTTGGATGATAAAGAAACAAGGTTGACCATTCAACGTGGTTGGCCATCGCATGGGACGAAAGAAAAAGGGGATTCGTGATGCACTTGCACGAACCAATGCCAAGCAGGAATCGGCTGCGATGTTCAGCATTTACGCTGATTGAGATGCTAGTTACGATCGCAATCATTGGAATATTCATTGGAATATTGACCCCGGGCATTCAGGCGATGCGGGAGACTGCGCGTCGGTCCGCCTGTCAGTCGCGGCTGATGGGAATTGGAATTGCGATTCAGAGTTATCACAGTCGCTGGCAGCATTTTCCTGTGGGCACGATCGCCGATGCCGGTCCGATCATAAGTGTTGCCAAAGCAGATACAGCAACCAGACATCACAACTGGATCGGACGATTGGTGGGTTTGATGGATCAACCAGTGGTTGCCAGCAATATCAACCGAAGCGCCAGCGTCTATGACACAGTGAATGAACCAGTTTTAAGCTTGAATTTACCGAACGTTAAGTGCCCCTCGGCAACCAGTCACCCTATCAATGGCAGTAACTATGTTGGATTACACCATCCGACGGAGAAACAGATCGATAAAATGGATCATGGGGCGTTCGTGTTGAATGTTCCAATTACTCGTGATGATGTAACCGATGGGTTGTCCAATACAATCTTTGTTAGCGAAAAGATCACTCGCGCGGGCGACCTGGGATGGCTGAGTGGTACACGCGCCACGTTAAGGAATGTTGGCGGAGGGATCGAAAAGACATTGCAGGCAGCTGGCCCAGGAGGTCCCAAAGTTGTTGGTTCCATCGGCAGTCTGCATCCTGCCGGAGTGCACGCGATGTTTGGTAATGGTGAAATCCGGTTCCTTTCCAACCAGATTGACCAGCGAGTCCTTGAACAGATGGTTGATCGGCGCGATGGCCAGCTACCCTTGCATTTCAAGTCGATCGATCAATTGCGACGTGAAAGTGTCGGTTTGCCAAACGCGAGTCCAGTTGCGGCGGATTCAGCGAAAGAAAGTGCAAAGCCATAAACGTCATGAATATAGATACGCGGCACTGGGGTGCCTGGGATTTTCGATTGTTGTTTTGGCTAGGAGTTTGGTCGATTGGTGGTTCAATCGCAGTCGGAGTGATTGTTGGTACCAACAGCAATTACGCCGATAACGAGAACACAATGATCGCCTTGTCTGCAGCGATCGGAGTTTTGGTGTCCGCTTGGAACGCGATGTTGACCTGGGTTTTCGTGGCCGATTTGCCCAACAAAGAGGATCCCCAACAGCAACGCATGGCTCCCCGAATCTGTTGTGGCATCACTCTGGCGATCAACATCGCTGTTTTGATGTTCTTTTGTCGCGCGGTGGCCATTGTTCTATTCCAAATCGGCTCGTTTGTGCTGGTTGCAAACGCGGGCCCATTGGTCGTATGGCAGTGGACGAAACGGCGAATCTCACGTGCACCGACCATAATTTCGTCGCAAACCAGCATCCGGCAGTTGATGATTGTCACATCGATCTCGGCGACTGCGTTTGCGGGTGCTAGTATGTGCTTTAAAGAAGTCACATCCGTCGCATTCATGGCAAGCGTTTTGTTCAGTGCCGTTGTTTGGCTTGGCTTGTTGGTGCTTCTGCTGGGCAATTGCTGGTGGCTATATCCACTGCTTTTGATATTTCAGTTCTTCTGCATTTATGTGGTCATTCTGCTGATCGATCAGTCGAACATTCAGGCAGTCCGGGAAACGTCGGGGCTTGGCACCATGATGACAGTCTCGTTCATCTTCTCGACATTGTTTGTCTTGTTGATGCGTTCAAGCGGTCATCGATGGTTGATCATAAAGAAGCGCGCAGTGCAAACACCGTAACCGGAGTCGCCAGACTTCGGTTTTTCATCAAGCGGCCTGAATTCTGGCGAATACGACTATGAGTGCTTGGCGATTGCTTCGGCGACGGCTGTGCCCATGTCGGCTGGCGTTGGTGCAACGACGATGCCAGCGTCTTCCAGAGCAGCTACTTTTTCTGCCGCTGTTCCCTTGCCACCACTGATGATCGCACCCGCATGTCCCATGCGTTTGCCAGGAGGCGCTGTTCGGCCAGCAATGAATGCTGCAACAGGCTTGGATACGTGCTCTTTGACGAACGCAGCGGCTTCTTCTTCCGCTGTTCCGCCAATTTCACCGATCATAAGAATCGCTTCGGTTTGGTCGTCTGCTTCGTACAGCTTGAACAAATCAATGAAGCTAGTTCCAACGATTGGGTCACCACCAAGTCCGACACAGGTGCTTTGGCCCAGCCCAAGTCCACTGGTTTGCCAAACGGCTTCATAGGTAAGCGTACCGCTACGGCTCATCACACCAACTTTTCCAGGTTGGTGAATGTAACCAGGCATGATGCCGATCTTGCAAGAACCTGGTGTGATCAGGCCTGGGCAGTTAGGCCCGATCAAAACCGAATCACTGGCTTTGACTTTCTCGAAAACTCGAACCATATCGACTACGGGAACGCCTTCAGTGATCGCAGCGATGACTTCGATGCCTGCGTCAACCGCTTCCAAGATTGCGTCCGCGGTGAACGGTGGCGGAACGAAAATCATGGTCGCATTGGCGCCGGTTTCTGCGACAGCTTCTTCGACGGTATCAAAGACAGGCATGCCTTCGACGTTTTGGCCGGCTTTGCCTGGTGTGACGCCGCCGACCATGTTGGTCCCGTAATCACGACAACCCAGCGAGTGAAAGGTCCCGGCGTTGCCAGTGATTCCTTGACAGATAACTTTCGTATTGCCGTCAACAAGAATGCTCATGATGGATCTACGTATGAATTGATAGGTGCAAGTGTTTTAGATGAAATTCGATAAACCGCCGCGGCGAGGTTTATCCAGCAGCAGCTGCGGCAACGATTTTCTTGGCAGCGTCAGTGATGTCGGTCGCGTTGATAACGTCCACATCGCTCTCTTCGAGCATTTTGCGGCCTTCTTCGACCTCGGTGCCTTCAAGTCGAACGACCAATGGAACAGTGAATCCGACCGTCTGGCTGGCTTCTATTAGCGCTGATGCGATTGTCGTGCAACGTGCGATGCCGCCAAAAATATTGACCAAGACGCCTTTGCAATTTGGATCTGAAAGCAGAATCCGGAAGGCTTCGGTAACTTGTTCAGCGTTTGCACTGCCGCCAACGTCCAAGAAGTTGGCTGGTTCGCCGCCATGGTATTTAATGATGTCCATCGTTGACATCGCCAGCCCGGCACCGTTGACTAGGCAACCGATGTTACCGTCAAGTTTGACGTAGCTGAGCCCAGCATTGTTGGCGCGTACTTCGCTCGGTTCTTCTTCTGAAAGATCACGCAGCGATTCCAGATCCTTGTGACGAAACATTGCGTTTTCGTCAAATGTGATCTTGGCATCCAGTGCGATCATTTTGTCGTCACCGGTGATTACCAGTGGATTCACTTCGGTCAACGAGCAATCGTAATCGACGAAGAACCGGCACATTGCGGGCATGAACTTGAAGGCCGCCTTTGCAGCCGCACCCTTGATCCCGAGTTTTTTGCACAGCTTGCGAACTTGGAACCCTTCCAAGCCAACAGCTGGGTCAAAGTGCTCTTTGAAGATCAGTTCAGGAGTTTCCTCGGCGACCTTTTCGATCTCGACTCCGCCCTCGGTGCTAAGCATCAGGACAGGTTTGGAGGCGGCTCGATCCAGTACGATGCCAAGGTACAACTCGCGAGCGATATCGCAGCCGGCTTCGACAAAGACTTTATTGACCGTCTTGCCTTCCTCGCCAGTTTGGATGGTGACCAGTGTTTTGCCCAGCAATCCTTCAGCGGCGCCGCGAACTTCGTCTGCACTTTTGCAAACCACAACTCCGCGTTGGTCTTGGTTATCTTTTACGAATCCCTTGCCGCGACCGCCAGCATGGATTTGCGATTTGACGACAGCGATTTTGCCGCCCAGCTTTTCGTAGGCCGCAACCGCTTCGTCAGCGGTCGTTGCTACAATTCCGTCCAAGACTGGCACCCCAGCTTGTCGGAATAGGTCTTTGCCTTGATATTCGTGGATCTTCATCGATTCTTTCTGGCGTTATTCGGGGTTGGATGATCTTCCTACCGAGTCTGGAATATACGCTGATCGTCCCGCTTCGGAAACCACACCAACGGACGCATTATTCATGGCCGCAATTATCCGGCTTTGCCCCCAAGACAATGTTGCTGTTTCCACCAAAACGATTTCGCCAAATGAAGAAGTCTTTGCTGGTGAAATGAGTCTGGTCGCGTCGGCAACGATCCAACGGGGCCACAAAATCGCGATCAAGTCCATCAAGACTGGTCAGCCTATTGTTAAGTACGGCGAGCCCATTGGGCTGGCGACGGCCGACATCGAGGTTGGCGACCACGTGCATCTGCATAACGTGACGGACCACCATGAAGTCTTTGACGATGTATCTGCCGTTTGTCCGCCCAGCCAGCCAACGCCAATCACAAGAACTTTTCAAGGCTTCCATCGTCCCGGCGGACTCGTGGGCACTCGAAATTACGTTTTGATTCTTTCGACAGTCAATTGCAGCGCGACCGTTTGCCATCATGTTGCGAATTCGTTTGACGCCGAACGCATGAAACGCTGGCCTAACGTCGACGGGGTGTTTGCGGCCACCCATACGACCGGATGTGCAATGCAGTATCACGGTATCAAACATCAAATGCTTGGGCGGACCATGTCGGGTTTTGCAAGCCACGCGAACGTTGGCGGTTGCCTCATGATCGGTTTGGGATGCGAACAAACAACGTCCGGATACTTGGCCGAGCACCATGGCATGGTCGACTTGTATTCGCCAAGCGGCGAAAAGCTGACTCGCGATGCAGGTACTCCTATGTTAACGATGCAGTCCGAGGGCGGCACACGAGCAACGATCGCGAAAGCAAATTCTTTGGTAGAAGAAATCTTGGACCGCGCGAACGAATGCACTCGCGCAGAAGCTGATGCTTCGCACCTAACACTTGCGGTTGAATGCGGAGGCAGCGATGGCTATTCGGGTTTGACCGCGAACCCGGCTGTCGGAGTCGTTTCGGATCGCATCGTTGCTTGTGGTGGGACTTCGATCATTTCCGAAACAACCGAACTGTATGGCGCAGAACATTTGTTGGTCCGCAGAAGCCGTAGTGCAGAGGTTGCACAAAAATTGATTGACCGGATCAACTGGTGGAAAGAGTACGTGGCGATGTATGGCGGCACGGTGGATAACAATCCGTCGGTCGGAAACAAGGCGGGTGGCCTAACAACGATCACCGAAAAATCATTGGGCGCGGTTTCCAAAAGCGGATCCACTGCACTTGAGGCGGTCTACGAGTATGCCGAAGCGGTCACGTCGAAGGGACTTGTGGTGATGGACTCGCCCGGTTTTGATCCGGCAAGCGTGACCGGGAAGGTCGCCGGTGGTGCGAATCTGGTCATGTTCACGACAGGTCGCGGAAGCTGTTTTGGATGCAAGCCGTCGCCGGTGATCAAGGTGGCAACGAACACTCCGTTGTTCGAGACCATGAACGAAGACATGGACTTGAACGCGGGAACTGTGATCGATGGCGAAGATCTTCAGGTCGTTGGCGATCGGTTCTTTGAGTACGCTTTGGCTGTCGCGAGCGGCGAAAAAACTGCCAGCGAAATACTGAACGTTGGCGATCATGAATTCGTCCCTTGGACGGTTGGGCCAACCGTCTGAGGCTTTCAAGAACTTGTACTCGGCGATACAAGACCACCAGCGATTTGCTTGATGACTGAACAGCCGACTGTGGTCGCGGTCCTGCGCCAAGTCTCATTTTCGGGGCAGAAACATTCTTTCAGTTCGGCTTTGACTTGGTGATAAGTTTCGTCGTCGCGATCATTGTAAAAGTGAGCTTGATTCTCGGCTCGCATGGAACTCAATATTCGCAGCGAATGATAAGTCCCCATTTCGAGCATGCCATAAAGCGTCTGTCGATCATCAAATCGATCCAAGACCCAGTCTCCAAGTGTTCCGCGAGCTTGATAGGCAACGCCATCGGTAGCACCAAAACGTTCGACGAATCGCTGATCGAACATGGAAGCAAACTTTGCATACAACACTTCATCGTGCGTGTTCAGCATGACTTTATGAGATCCGAATGCGCCCAGTCCACTATGTAGATCCACCACCGCAATTCGGCTTGCGCCTCCAGCTACTTGCGCGATCAATTCCGCGATCAGCGCCGATGTTGAACTGAGTTCATTGCCACCAAAAAACAGTCCCTTGGGAAAGTCGTATTGGCCAGTCGCAATCGATTCTTTCAATGCCTGCATGCCGTACAGAGCTATTCGAGCCAGCGCTTTCAACGTGAAGAAATCGCCACCCTGGTGCCGGCTGGGCGGATTCAGCATCGAATCCAGATCTTTGTAGCGAGGCGGTGAGCCACAGTACGTTTCACTCCCAAGCAAAAAGTTGCGGTTCAGGTCAACATTGTCAGCGTCGCATCGGCGCAGGTTTGCGAATCCAAATGGGTTGGCAGCGTGAATGAATGCGAATCGGCTTTGTTGCGGTGAAGCGGCATGTTCAGCCAAGTAATGCAACTGAATCGCTGATCCCATGTAGCCTTCGATGCCATGGAGTCCAGAGATCACGATACAGACGTTGTCGGATTCGCTGGGGCCAAACTCGGCAACGTCGATTTTCAGGTCCCCGTTGTTGTCATCGACGTCGCGATGTTCCAAATGGCAGCCAATCGCTGTTGCCTGTTCCCGAAAACGTTTCCTCGCCTGAAAGTAGTCATCGGAAAAGTACTCTTTGTGCACGTTCAAGTTACGCCAACTCGCTAATTCGTTCGTCCATGAAGATGCATTCCTTTGCGAGCGGCTTTGAGTGCGTCTGGGGTATCAACCGCTGCACCTGGGTCTTTTTGCTCGCGCATCCAATCATCCAGCGCGTCACTAAGTCGACGTTTCGCGTCGGCATATTTTGGATCGGCAGCCAGATTCTTCATTTCAAAAGGATCACGACTGGTCAGGTACAGTTGTTCCGGCGCTCGGTGCATGTAGCGTTTTACACGTTGGTACACGCCAGGTTGCTTCAGCGGATCAGCGCCAACCCAGCTTGCCCAATAGGGATTGTTCAGGCGACCACCGCCCATCAAATGTTTTTCAATGTAGATCTCGTCAGGTGACAAATTTCGGATGTAACGAAACTTGCCGTCCGTGATCGACCGGATCGGATAGCTTGGACCTTCTGGCAAATTGTTATGCATGCCATAGGCAAAGTCGCGATGCGTTTCTTTTTTGCCACGCAGCACATCAGCGAAACTTTTCCCGTCGATTGTGTCAGGAGCTTTGCCGCTTGCCAATTCGATCAACGTTGGAACGACATCGGCATACTGGATCAAGGCGTCGGTCCGTTTGTCTTGAGCGATATTCCCTGGCCATGACGCGATCAGCGCGGTGTGAACACCAGTGCTCCAGTTGGTCCATTTGCAACCTGGAAACTGCGAGCCTTGCTCAGATGTGAACAGGACAACTGTGTCGTCGGTTTGGCCCGTCCGTTCCAATACGTCCAAAATCTCTCCGACTTGGCCATCCATATAAGTGATCTCGGCCAAGTAATCGGAAAAGTGTTGGCGAGTCAGCGGAGTGTCAGCAATGTTTTCAGGCAGCTTCAGTTTCTTTGGTGGGTACTGCGAGGCGTCACCCATCACCCACGGGATGTGCGGTTCGACAAGTGCCACCACGATACAGAAAGGCGATGTGTTTTCGATCGGTGACATGAATTTGGAGATGTCGCCAACATCATGTGCTTTTGTTGGATCACGAACACAACTGGAATCAAACCCCGCAAGCTTCTTGAATGGGAAAGCGTCGTTTGGCTTCACATGAACTTTGCCGGCGATTCCAACGCGATAGCCAAGCGGACGCAACAAGTGCGGCAAGCTCTTCGTTGCTGGCCGGCTTGCAGAATGGTTCCAAGAACAACCGTTGTGCAAAGGATATTGGCCCGTGTACAGTTCCGCGCGACAGGGCTGGCACATCGCCGATGCCAGGTAGGCTTGGTTGAAAGTCAGCCCACGCGTGGCCAAAGCATCAATGTTCGGTGTCTTGGCATTTTTACCTCCGTAGAGCGGCAAATCATTGAAGGTGCAGTCGTCCGCCATGATGATTAAGAAGTTGGGTTGATCGGCGGCGCTGACATCAAGCGCGAGTATCGCCACGGCAAGCCCAAGAGCTGCGAAAACACGTTCTACATTCAAGGCAACGAATCCGTCTTGGGAGCAACAGGTACTAACGAGTGATCATTTTAATCGACTTGGCAAAACGAATGTTGATCACGTTTTGTACTTGATGTCACGAAACGTACGTTTTTGAACAACAAGAACCCTGTCTAGCCGTTAACCGGTCTTGCCGTTGACGTAGGCGACTGTCAGAGGCTGCTGCGGCTGGTCAAAGATACGAGCGCCTGTTCCATGTTCGATCAGGGTACCAGTGCCGTCGGTTGCCCAAAAGAAAGCCGCGTAATCGGCGATGCGTCTCGCTTGCTGCAAGTTGTGCGTGACGACAATCACCGTGTAGCGGCCACGAAAGCTAAGCAGTAGTTCTTCCACAACACCGCTCGACAGCGGGTCGAGTGCGCTGCATGGTTCATCCATCAGCAGAACTTCGGGACGCAACGCTAACGCACGCGCGATACAAAGCCGTTGTTGCTGGCCGCCCGAGAGCGAAAACGCCGATGAGTCAAGTCGATCTTTTACCTCAGACCACAAACCGACGTCTTGGAGCACTGATTCGACGATCTCTGCGCGTTCGCTTCGCTTTCGGATACCGTGTTCTTTCAATGGCATTTCGATGTTCTTGCGGATCGAAAGCGGGAACGGATTTGGTTTTTGAAAAATCATTCCAACGCGGCGGCGGAGCGAAATCACGTCCTTTGTTTTTTGAATGTCCAGCGAGCCGATCGAGATTTTTCCATCCACTCGGCATCCGGGGATCATGTCCGTCATGCGGTTCAAGCTGCTTAAGAAACTTGTTTTGCCGCATCCTGATGGACCGATCAAAGCGGTCAAACAACCCTGATTGATCGTCATTGAGATCCCTGCCAAGACACGCGAGTTACCGTAGTGAATCGCAAGGTCATCGACTTCGATCAATGGCTGGGGGATACAGCAAGGCGGTCCGGCATCGAGTGGTCCGATGGTAAACTCGTTGCTTTCCGTGTTTGACGTTTGCGCGCAGCAGTCTCGCTTTGGCATGTTTCTGTCTTCTGAGCTCATGTCACTACGATCCTTTTCCTCAACCAACGGTTTGCGATCCAGCTAGCACTCGCATTGATAACCAACAACATCGCGATCAAAACCAATGCGGATGCGTAGGCATGCCGATCGCCGCCAGCAACATTCATTGATAGGTCAAAAATGTGAACGGACAAGGCGCGGCCGGAATCAAACAACGAACCTGGAGTACGATCAACGTACCCGCTGGTAAAAATCAATGCTGCAGTTTCAGCGAGCGCGCGTCCGATGCCCAGAACCAATCCGACGACGATTCCCGGTACGGCTGCTGGCAATAATAATTGGATTAGCGTCGCAGTGCGGGACAATCCCATTGCTGCGGCGCCCATTCGGTAGTCATTCGGAACCGACCGAAACCCTTCTTCGGTCGCTCGTATCAGGATCGGCAGCACCATGCATGAAAGTGTGAGACCGCCTGACAAAATGGAGAACCCTAGCCCCAAATAAATGCAGAAAAAGGCATTTCCGAATAGGCCGAAAACGATGGAAGGTACGCCGGCCAGGACATCCAAACTACGACGAACAAGCTTGCCAAATGTACTTTCGGCCTGCGTAAATTCGTTCAGTAGGATTGCGGTTCCGACTCCCAGTGGCACCGAGACGATCATCGCGACTGCCAAGATCAGCAGCGTTGAAACAATGATGGGAAAGATCCCGCCGCCACGCCCTGCGTCGCGAGGAGCTTCGGTTAAAAAACTCCAGGTGATCGAAGGTAAACCGGCAATCAGAATGTCTGCCAATATCCAGAGGAAAACGCCGCTGACGATCGCTGCGATGGACCACACCATGCACGTTGTGAATGCATCAAACAAGACGTTGGCGACTGAATGCGAAGCCGATTGCGAAGCCGATTGCGCTGTGGATGTTTTAGCCATGTATCCGTCCTTGGCTGACCCATTCAGCAAAGCCGACTAACACGATCACCATCGCCATCAAAATCAGCCCGCACACAAACAACGCCGCGCGGTGGCCGTCCATCGCGTAAGCCATCTCCAAGGCAATGTTCGCCGTCATCGTACGAACAGGCTCAAAAATGCTTTTTGGATTTTGAACTACATTTCCCGCCACCATCAACACCGCCATGGTTTCGCCGATGGCTCGGCCTGTGCCCAAAAGCACCGCTGTGAACAGGCCTGATCGAGAAGCTGGCAATACGACACTGAAAACGGTTCGCCCACGAGACAACCCGAGCGCCGCGGATGCTCGCAGATGTTCGCTTGGCAAGTTATCGAAAGTCGCACCGGCAAGCAACGCGATGGTCGGAAGAATCATGATTGTCAAAACGATGATCGCCGACAGAAGACTTGTGCCTGGCGGTTGCCAGCTTGCAACGATTGGAACCAGCACCACCAATCCCCACAGTCCATAGACGACCGAAGGAATCCCGGCGAGCAGCTCGATCATTTTCCCGTAGGGCTTTCGCAATTTGGAGGGCGCATAAAAGTGCGCGAAAACTGCCGATCCGATCCCAAGTGGTGTCGCCAGCAAAATCGCGCCTGTCGTTGCCAGCAACGTTGCGACGATCATCGGGACTAGATTAAACTGTCCATCTTCCGGTCCAGCCGAAGGGCGCCACGATTGATCGGTGAAGAAACGAGTCACACCTACATCGCGAAACGCCGGTAGCGCTTCGAGAAAAAGAAACTGCAGAATCACAAACGTGATCGCTCCGGTCAGCAACCCGCAACCACGCAGCAACCAAACAAGAACAGTATCACTGCGCCAACGGGACAAAATATTGCTCCAAGACAATCTGGTTGACGTCGCGCGATCGAGCGAATTCTATGAACTCGGCCGCCAGCCCGGTTGGTTCACCTTTGACGACCAGATTCAACGGGCGCGACAATGGAAATTCGCCAGATCGAACGTTTTCGATCGATGCTGCAACGCCCGCGAGCGGTAGAAGCTTGATTGCGACATCATGGGAGGCGTCGTATTCGGCGGTTCCAATCGAAACGTAACCGATCGCGCCAGGGTTACCGGCGACCGTCTTGATTCCTTGTTCGTTGTCGCCGATCACGGTGTCCGCTTTGATATCCGCATTGTCTAGCTTGAAATGTCCAACGAACAATTCCAGAGTCGATCGGCCTTCGGCTTTATTGACGACCGTGATTTCGCCGTCCGCTCCACCGACTTCTTTCCAGTTGTTGATGCGGCCGGTGTAGATCCCCACAATCTGGTCATCGGTCAGTGAGGCAACCGGATTGGTTCGATGCAAGATAATGCAAATGCCGTCTTTCGCAATCGTGTACGACGTCAGGTCTTTTTCGGCACTCTTGAGAGCTCGTGAAACCATCCCGATGTCGGCGAGTCCGCGTCGTGCGTCGGCAACACCTCGCGAAGAGCCACCGCTTTGCACATCCACTCTGACACCAGGGTGCAGCGTTTCAAATTTCTTGGCGATCTCACCCACCAATGGAGCAACCGTACTGGACCCTGTTAGCACGATCTGTTTGTCGCCCTGACCATCGCTTGAGTTACAACCGATCAAAGCCAGCGGCACCAAGCCGAGCATCGAAAGTAAGATCGCACGTGTAAAGCGTGAGAGAGGCAGCACAGTTATCTCCTGCGGAAAGATTTTCACGATTGGCCCACAGAATTTCAGTTTGCAACTCGATCGGCGGCGTGAAACCGAAACAGCAGCCCTTTGTAGGGTGTCGTCCGCATCTGTGAAGTTTGCGATTCGACTATGTAAATATAGCTCTGACGTAGATCTGTGTGCACCCTCGTGACCATCCATCGCCTCGCCTATTAAGATGGATTATCACTTGGCAGATCCGCCAGATTTGGTTTTTGGCAACCCGACGCGTGAGCGCGTGAGCGAGGGACCGAGACACGATCGATTGTCCCTCGCTAACACTTTTTGGAGTTGCGCTTTTTCTGTCACCCTCCCGCTTGCGGGAGGGTCGGACGCGGTAGCGGCCGGGGAGGGCCCTCTCCGGGCCTGAGAGCCCGACTCTCCCAAAGGGAGAGTGAAATCTCACGACACGTTTTCATCTCGTGGTTTACTTATCCAAATTCGTTTTCCACGGTGAAAAGCGCATTACACTTCGGGTTACCAGGAGTAGGCCGGACCGAGCAAACGCTGCAATTGCCGGAACTTCGGACGCAAGAAGAGACGTCGTTGATAGCGTAATCTCTGCGACACAATGGAGGCGTTTGCGCTGTTCCGGCACGTATCG
>CAYNNP010000116.1:0-20198 GCA_964398215.1 uncultured Pirellulaceae bacterium
TACGCAACTGTAAATCAGACGCCTACTTATAGCAAGTTACTAAGCCCAATCGGGCAGGGCAAAGCAGTTTTTCAAACTGCTAAAAGTAGCTCGGCTCTCCGAGCCGAGAAATCGGCAGGTCTCGGCTGGGACAGCCGAGCTACTATGTTGCCTACCTTGAAAAACGGATTTGCCCTGGCCCAATCGGGCTCAATCGGCTTGAAAGATATCGCGATTACCAAGTCTCGGTTCACGCCCACCCTATTTTTCAATTTTGACTTGCGACATTCGGGTCTCCATGGATTGTTTGAAGGGTCGTAAGCGGCCAACGGAACTCAGCCAACCAGCGCGTTTGGGGGTTAAAATTGCTTCGCTGGTGGGGCAGATGCAGCCCAAAAGAAATGGGTCCCCTTTCAGAAACGGGATCTGCTGGAAGCCATCTCAACCAATGCGATCGCGCACTAATTGGATCAAGAGTAAAACAGGCTTGAACTACGATATTCCAGTTGCAGCAAAATCCTGCCCTTCGAGAGTACCCAGCACAAACCGTTATCATTTGCACAGGTCTCGAAAATATCGCCGCCCATCCTAAACTTATGCGATGACACAGTTCTGGCTTGCTAAGCAAGATGACGAAATCATAGGGGGTGAATCTTGTCAGACAATCAAATCCGTTGTTTTCTGCATGAATACAATCGCTGCAAACGGCTCATAGAAGCCGCAATTGCGGACCTGAACGACGACGACTTCTATACCAAACCGGCCGAATTTTCAAATTCGATTGCAATTCTGATCAAACACCTGAGTGGCAATTTTATTTCGCGTTGGTCGGAGTTTCTTTCCACCGATGGTAACAAAGCGAATCGGCAGCGCGATGACGAATTTATCATCCACGAAAACGACACGCGTACCGTTTTGATGGCTCGCTGGGCGCAAGCGTGGGAAGTGCTTTTCCAGACCTTTGATTCTTTACAAGATAGTGATCTTTCGAAGGTGGTCACGATTCGAGGCGAAGAACATACGGTCTTGCAAGCGATCTTGAGAAATCTCTCTCATGTGAGTTTGCACTGCGGTCAAATTCTTTATCTGGCGAGATTGTTTGCGCCTGAGAGCGACTGGCTAACTATCGCGCCGGGTGAAAGTAAGCAATTTTCGCAGCGCTACTTCAGCTGATCAATCCGCCGGTTGAAATGGTGGAAGCGTGCGAGCAATTCGACAACCGCTGTAATAAACACGGTAGCTGGGTTGTTCGTGGTGGCGTGCCGAGCAACGGGAAATGACTGCAGAGTTGAACCATCCACCACCGCGAACGATTCGATCGGTTCCGTCCTTTGCCCCAACTGGGTCGCGGGTCGTCGGGAACTCGCCATACCAATCGTGGCACCACTCAAAAATGTTTCCGTGCATGTCGTACATGCCGCGCAAGTTTGGCTTGGTAGTTCCAGCAGGGTAAGAGAGCCGTTTCGAGTTGCCGTTCCACCAAGCATATTCTCCTAACAAAGTGGAATCGTTACCAAAATAGAATGCAGTTTGCATGCCCGCCCGGCAAGCTCTCTCCCACTCCGCCTCCGTGGGTAAACGAAGCGCCAATTTCTCCGGACGTAGCGGCCACTCTCTTGGAAAGCGACTGCCATCCGCCAGCTCGATTTGTTCGTTGGCGGGCACCAAAGTTGGATCAACGTAACACTGCTCTGATTCTTGCAATCCCGATCGACTGGACAACCATCGACAAAACAAGATTGATGTGTACCACGTAGGTCCACACACCGGCACATTCGGTTTCGTTGAATGCTCTTTGAAATACCCATCTTTGCGATCGGTCTCAACCTGAAAAGCCTCCCAAAGATCCACGGTGACTTCCGATTGACAGATGGCGAACGGACGAGTGAATTCGACTTGGTGTAGCGTCTCGTCTTGCTTTCGCCCGACTTCATCGGATCGCGAACCAATGGTGACTTTGGCTGGCGCAAAAACGATCCACGTCAAATATTGGTCCGCAACCTTGTCTACAAACCACTGACGCTTTCCAGTCCGGTCATACGCGATCGGGTTTTGGTCAACGTTTCTGGCAACCTCAAGCAAATTCCAACGACGCAGTAACCAACCAGTCGCTCCATGGATTGAAGCCCGGGGATCGTTCTGGTACCAATCCGACAGCAAATCGCTGACGCCCTGTTGTTGGTCAGGTGACAAATCGTCGAAAGCAAATTCACCCAGCGATAACAACCAACCAAACAGCTGAGTTTCCGATTTTGCATGGGCCTGACACTCCAGCAGATCTTTCAGCGTAACACCGCGACGAGCCAGCCGGTCGATCGTTTGAGTCAATGACTCAGGGTCGTCAACCACATCAAACACTTTCAACGCGGATGCAAAATTGCCGAAACGAATCAAACTTACCGCTGCTCCAGCGCGCCGGCGACCAAGATGAATTCGCTTGTCAGGAGACATCTGAGCCGACGGCGATTCTGAAACAATCGATTGCAGGGCATCGACAACTGCCTCTCGGCCAATCGACTCGGAACGCAAGGCATCGAAAATGATCACGTATTGTTTTGGTTCTGCGATCGCCGCAAGTTCACTTAGCCGAATGGGATCTTTTGAAGCAAAATCTGCAAGGGCACTGGCAGCGACGACACGTTCGGTTTCACCGTAGGCGTTCGACCGAAAGATCTCCTCGATCGGGGCCAGCAACCGCGGCGCCATGAGTTTCAGATGGTCGCGAAGTTCACGTTGGTATTCGGGACTGGAGCTTACCAGTTGGCGAGCCAAGAGTTGAATGTCTTCGTCCGTCCAGCGTGGGTCCTCTGGCGAATAACGCGCCAACGCCATCGCCGCTCGAAAACGGCTTGGCTTGGGAGCCTCAAGTGATTTTGCAACTTTCCATAGCTCCGGAAGATAGTCCGTTCCCGACTGCTCCAACGCATCGCGAACAATCGGAAATCGCTCCAAAGTTTGCGACGCACCATCAAGCAAATCCGCCAGCAGAGTTTCTTGCACACTTGCGTCGACCGGCAAAAGTGCAACGGCTGCGTGGACTCTTGATTTGGCATCGCTTTCTGGAGAGTTGACCATATTCAGTAGCGCCGGGTCGGTCCACTCGCGATACTTGTCAATTTCTTTGACGATCACCGGGACTTGCGATGGTTCCGCATCCACCAGACGCGCCAAGAGCGACTTGGCTTCTCGCTGATTTTTCTCCTTTTGAATTGAACGCCATGACGACCAGCCAAAAATCGTAAGCCCCGCCAAGAGCAAAGTGAGAATGGTTCCTCGGACTGCAAAGTAGCGGTTGGCTGCTTTTATCATCTCCGACTGGGAAGGAGTTCTATCCAATTTCTCGGTCAACGTGCGAATGTTCAGCCATTCCCAAAACGATGGCAACTGCTTGGCCTCCTTTTTTGATTTCCAAGCATTCGCTCGGTCATTCAATCGGAGATATGCCCGGCCACGGCGGGTTGCCTTTTGTTTGCGTACAATCCAAGTCCGAAGCGCCGGCACAAGGTAGTCATGAGTTAGCTGAAAATACTGTTCGTGCTCTTCGTTGTCCGGCTCCAAATCTTTACGACTACCTTCGGTCGGCGTGATTAGTCGCAAGTCGGAATCTAGAATTCCTAGCATCTTGTCAAAGTCTTCACGCGAATTGCATTTGGATATTCGCAACAGGTCCTGATAACTACGCGCCTCGCCTTTGATATCAGTTTCGATGGTCGAATCCGGCAGCAACGCTTGCAAGAAACGTCGCACACTTTCGCGATACGGTCGATGATTCTCGGGAGCCTCGTCACCAAATTGCTCTTCCAAGAACGTGACGCCAATTCCTTCGGTCCCACCGACTCGCGAAAGTGCTTCCGGTGTCCAGTCTTTATTGCGAAACATTTCTGCAAACAGACTCAACCGAACCGAAATGACCGTTCCGTCGAAGCTCAAGCCTTCGACCGCGCGATTCAAAAACAACTCTTGATAAGCTGTTGTTTCGTTTGCCGTCATTGGCAGACGCCCCAAAGCTCTGCCGAACATGATGAGCACTTTGCGCGCGTGCCGCTTTGAGAAAAGGTCGACCATGGCGCTGTTGGTTCCTTCCACCAATGGAACCTCCAGACCATGCATGAACCTTGTCGCCATTCTCCAAAAGTCGTCGCGAACCATCACCACAAACTGGACACGCTCACCATCGGCCTGCCTTACCGCACGCAACAAGTCGGTGTCCTCTAGCACACGATGAGCATGCAACCACTGCTCGAACTGATCCATGATCACCAGCAGTTTTTGTCCAGGTGGCAACAGCTCAGAGCTGCGCCGAATCAACGACACCACCCGCGCCAATTCCAGTTCCGGATCCAAGCCTGGCATTGCGTCTACCAGCCCGCGCATCAGTCTTTGTTCGGTATCATCTGGAGTGGCCTCAAAGTACACGACACGAACATGCTCTTTGAGACTGGGGATCAAACCCGCTTTGACCAGCGAAGATTTCCCGCAACCCGATGGACCGTAGATCAATCCAACAGGAAATGTTCCGTTGGTTGATGTGTCTTCAACTCGCGTCTTCCAAAAACGAATGCTGTCGGGCATTCCATCTCGGTCGGTTGGCCCTGGCAACAGTTGCAAAAAGTTCTGGGCATCCTCCGCGCCAAAGCTTTGCAACCCTTTTGGTTTCACAACCATTCCTGTCGCACTGGTTTCAGCGTGTTCCTTCTGAACGCGCGACATCAGCGACATACTCTTTGTAGTTGTTGGGACCGTGGATAGATTCAACGGCAAAAAGTCTTGCTCGCCAGAAAGAGATTCCAGCCAATGTCGCAAATCGTCTGCCATCTCATCAGCTGACTGATAGCGATCCACCGTCCTGCGGCTCATTGCCCGCAGACAGATTCGCTGCAACTCCAGTGGCACCGCTTCGTTAAGCTCTACAGGGGGCGTTGGATCAGACGTAGCCAGCTGGTTGATTATCGCCTTAAACGAATTTGCCTTGTACGGGTATTTTCCCGTGAGACACAGATACAGTACAACTCCCAAGCTATAGATGTCTGATCTTGCGTCGACCCGATGGCCTTCCCCGCGAAGTCGCTCGGGGCTCATGAACGCTGGTGTGCCTGCGATTTTCACTCTCTGATTTTTCGCAGCGTCCTCGTCCATTGCGAACCCAAAATCAGCAACAAACGGATTGTCGTCTTGATCTAAAAGTATGTTGCCCGGCTTGATATCCCGGTGAATCATTCCATTGTCATGGATATGCGAAAGAGCGCGAGCAACCAGATACAGAATTCGAATCAATTCATGGAGCGATTTTTCCCGGTAACAATGTGCTAAATCAGTGCCTTCGATATATTTCGAAACGATGTAGCAAAGTCCATCCTGGGTCTTGCCCAAATCATAGACCGGTACAATATTCGGATGATCCAGTTTTGCCAGCGCTCGTGCTTCGTCCAGAAAACGCTCTGTCTCTTTCTCGGTAAAGTTGTCACTATTCTTGGGGACCTTGACCGCAATCAACCGCCCCAACTCCTCATCTAGCGCAAGAAAGACGCTGCCAAAACCACCTTGGCCCAGCGGTTTGCGAACGATGTATCGATCAACCTGCTCTGGCGGCTCACTAGCAGTCGCTGGAGCACCCGGGCGCGTCGAAGGAATGTTTCCGGTAAAGTCACACTCGCCTGTTTCTTCCAAACTTGTGTTGACGGGCAATGTTGGAGATTCCGCTGCAATGCTCCGCCCACACTTTGGACATGGCGTACCTTCAGCGCAATCGAACTCATGGTTACAGTCGGGGCAAAGCAACTTCATTGCGTGAAAATCAGTGAACACCGAACGGTGCGTTAAGTCGGTGCTGGGGCATTGGTGGGGACGGGACTCGGTGTTATGTCACTTCACCGAAACGCTGCCAATCATTACTTGGACGGCTAATCAAATAGCCGTCAAGCCAATCATATTGAGGGCGTTCTTTCAAAAATCTTTCTGCGTCAAATGACTGTCCGCAAGCGCGTCCCCAACGCCCGTGGAATCCAAACTCTTGCACGGACTTGGAATCCGCAACTTTGCCATCGACGGCTCCCCATGGATAAAACGGGGGATGACCGTGCGCACTACCGATTTGACCGTTGTCTTCATCGATATGGCCACACAAAGTCCTAGAGCAAGGGTTGTCTTTTTCGAGGTAACCATCGTAGTGATCACCGATCATTTGCTTTGCAAGATTAACATCGATTTTGCCCTTATGTTGATTCATTAGCTTTTTCCAACGCACACGCCGGGCTCCGTTGCCCGAAATGTCCGAGTAGGCGCTAGGATCAGCTGTTTCCATCACTCGAACTTTCAAATCTGCGGGAACGTTTTCACCACAAAAGAAACCATCGGTCTTCTTTTCCAGTGGGCTGGAGTAGTTTAGCCCCAATTCATAGCGGGCGATTTCACCCGTTTTGGTGTCGCCCAATAACCAACTATTGGCGTAGCCACCGTTTCGGTCCGTCGACATGATGTCAGCCCACTGATCAATCGATTCCGAATACTGACACGCGCGGCGCGAGCGATAAAACTCGGGTGACTGCGTTGGATCAAAACCGCTGTAGCCGTCAATCGTCGTCTCGGTCACCATCAATCCCGCAGAATTGATAGTGAAATCCATCATGCTCGCTATCCAACCCGGCGCCGTTTGCATCACCATCCGCTGGCCACTTGATGGTGAAATGTCGATCACCACGTTGAAGTGCTGGGCCTGAAGAAACGCATCCCAAGTGTTGTGTGCCATCACTATCTGGCCATCTGAAGTTGCAGATCCAGTTGCAATGAATGCACTGCAACGATGACCGACGTCGCGATGACGAGATGATTGGTTGGGACGAATCTTAGCTTTCTCTGTCGGCCACCATGAGTAAACCAAATCTACAAAGCTGTTCCACGCCAGAATCTCTCCAAAACTTGTGTCGACTCCCTTGGCTTTCGCGCCCGCCGCAATCCCTTCCATCTCCTGTTTGAATTCGTCATCGATAAGCGGCAAATACATATCGTTCGCGGCGTCGATAAAAAAACTGAAATCTTGTGCCGTTAACCAATGCGACCAATATCGGTTAGAACGCAACGTCGCCGCAAGCGCATCAGCAAGTTGATATCCATGCTGAAATCCTCGTTCGAATGGTTCGCCCGCGATCGTTAGATAGAGCCACCCACTTTTGTTTGCTTGCAAGCTGCTCTTCGATACCCACGCACGTTCTTTTTCAGACAATTGCACTGACATGGCTTTGACACAAATACTTGTAATTTCAGTTGCCAAAATCGTAGCACAATCTAACTCTCTCTTAGTCCAAAATCAGCTTGGGTGCTGTCCCTGCGTACAGTGGACCTATAGCCACTGCGTGCCGGCGAGGCACCTTTGGCAGTCTAGCAAGGCTTTGATAAGTAGACACGCGTGTACGATACTGTAAGTCTGTAAACCATCCTGTTTTGCGATCGGCATCATGTTAATAGTTAATTGTTGACATGGCATGTTGGCGGATGGAAGCTAGCACCTGAAGGGCTTGGCCGAGATGGGCAAAAATCTTCCACCATGACCTCTGTCGCGGCGGCGATTCGAGGCACGCATTGAAACCGCACAACACAACATGACAGAGCAACAAGATGGTAAAGCGTCACCAACCTACGCCGGGGTACAGCGAATTCGATCGCAATGATGGCAAGATTAACTGGGGCAAGTACAGCGGTTTGCCAGACATTCGGACGGGTGGATCCAACTGCTACGACGCATGGTTTCTTGGTCCCAAAGCAGAAAACCTATCACTCTTTAAAGAATTGGTACAAGACGCGATTGATGCTGCCGGTACCTATCGGCGGTACTTTCACCCTGAAGATCGGCCGGCGATTACCGAACGATCCAAGAACTCGCCAGAGTACATTGATTCCGTCGAAACCCTGAAATACCAGTTCAATATCCTGCTACAAAAGCTGAACGAGTTCACGACACCGTATGCCAGCTTGCGCTACCAAGGTCACATGCTTTGGGACAATACGCTCCCTGGTATGCTCGGCTACTTTGCAACCATGTTGCACAATCCAAACAATGTGACGGTGCAGGCGGCAACCCTGACCACATTCTTGGGAATGGTTGTTGGTGAAGACCTATGTGCCATGATGGGTTTCGACAACAGAAAAGTTGAACCTTGGGGCCATATTACCGCCGATGGTTCGCTTGCAAATTCAGAGGCCGTATGGGCAACGCGAGAGATGAAATATCTGCCGCTTGCGATTAGGCACGCCCTGATCAACGACCCCGACTACAGCAAAGCATCCAAAGTGGAGGTGACACTTCTGGATGGGAGTACGCAGTCGATTGTTTCTGCAGATACTTGGCAACTATTGAATCTCAAGATGGATGACATTCTGAAAATTCCAGTGAATGTCGCGTCCGATGTTGGCCGCAAGGAAGCCGATGTTTGGCAAGACTTGTTGCACAAGTACTCGTTGAATACCCACGGTTGGCTGAAGTTTTCATCAATGTGCATGGATGGATTTGGAAATGCTCCCGTCATCATTACACCATCGACCAAGCACTACTCTTGGCCGAAAGCGGGTGCTGTGATGGGATTGGGATGTGGGCCTGATTCAACAGAAAACATCTGGGTTGATTCTCTCGCTCGTATGAACCTCGACCTGCTTCGCGAGAGTCTTGACAAATGCGTCGAAAACCAGACCCCCGTCTTGTTGACCGTCTCAGTGATGGGCAGCACGGAAGAGAGTGCGGTCGACCCGCTTGATGGCATTTTGGAAATTCGCGAAGAGTACCGACAAAAAGGGCTGGAGTTCAACGTTCACGCCGACGCCGCGTGGGGCGGATACCTAATCTCCACGCTCCGCAAAGACTTTGATGAGCCTGACTTTTCGTTCCAGCAAATGGACGAAAAGATGCCCGCAATGGATCCCAACCCATTCATTGAGGATGACTCCAAAGTGCATTTGAACACGCACACCAAAGAGCAATTTAAACGTATTCGCGATTGCGACTCAGTCACCGTTGATCCGCACAAGTGTGGTTACATTCAATATCCAGCGGGCGCAATTCTGTACCGAAATACTCGTCTCAAGAATCTGGTCACCTTTGGCGCGCCTGTGATTGGCTCACCCGGTACCCAACCATCGGTCGGTGAGTTCGGGTTGGAAGGCAGCAAACCAGGTGCGTCAGCGGCGGCGGTTTGGTTAAGCCATGCGGTAATTCGCCCATCAGAATCGGGTTACGGAAAACTAATCAATGCTTCGCTGGTCAATGCAAAGCTGTTTTCGATTCGCTTGTGGACGATGGCCGATAGCGACAGTCCGTTTGCCGTTACTCCGCTTGCCCCATTGCCCAAGGCTACCCAGGGCAGCAGCGCGATGGATCAGCTGCTTCGCGTCGCCGATCTGATCAATCAACGAGGGGTGGATGAATTCATCGCCACGGCGACCAAGGAAGACCTGGCGTTCTTCAATGAAATCGGACCTGATCAACAAATTGTCGACTACACCTTTAACTTCAAGCACAGCGATGACTCGCTAAACAAGAGCTTGAAGGAAATGAACAAACTGAACTTTGCGGTTTACCAAGAACTTCATGTCGACGCTGGAAAAGATGTCAACCAATACGATCTTTTGATTACGCAGACGCAGATGAGCATTGGTGACTACGGCCACGAATTCATTGACAGTTACCTGGAACGAATGGGCATTAAAACGCCTAAGGCCGAGGACTACACAATCAAGGTGAACCGATCCGTCGTGATGGATCCCTGGGTTGACTCGACACCTTCCGACAATGGGTCTGGCAACTTCTTTGACGTGATCTTCGGTGTCTTGCAAAAGACGGTCACGCAAGCAATTGAAACCAACGAACTTCGCTAACAATCTTAACGAAACACGACAAGGAAATTCCCATGCGATCGAGCTGCTCAGGTTGGATCTTTGTGTTGCTGATGTCGACCACCGTGTTTGCATCGGACCATTTGGATTCACAGTATATCGACGAGCATCCGCAGGCTGACATCGGCGATATTTGGGCGTTCCCAACCGACAACGGTATCGTTTTTGCCGCCAGCTTCAATCCGCTGACCGATCCAACCTTGATGGATCAAATGAAGCTGGATCAAGATGTTTTGTATGAATTCAAAATTGATACCGACGGAGACAACGTGGCCGACTTGGCATACAAGATTTCCGTTGAGGGGCTGGAGCAAGAACAGAAACTTGTCGTACGTCGTGCAACTGGTACTGACGCGATTGCCACTAAAGTCGCTGGCGAAATCGTCCTGAAGGGTAAGTCGAGTACTGCGAAAAGCACGACCATCAATAAAGACGATGGCTTTCGGCTATTTGTCGGACCTAGACAAGATCCCTTCTTCTTCAACTTCAAGGGCGTTCAATCTCCATCCGCTCTCATGCTGCAATACGCTCTGGGCGCGGACGGTCTTCCCAGCGATGGTAGCTGGGTGAACACATTTGGGCCAACCAACGTGACATTGTTGGTTTTGGAAGTCGCGGAACTTGACGGCGAGAAATTTGGTGTGTGGGGAACAACAGCCTTGGATGGAAAACAGGTTGATCGCTGCGGTCGCTCATCGGTAACCGCAGTCTTCCTGCCGAACCCAGCCACCGGGCGGAACCCGAAAGAATATCCCTACGGTACCTTCAAACAGAAATACAACACAACACGACCGGTAGATGATCGCACCAATTACGGAAAGATGTTTCGCCATACGCTAAAGTCATTGCAGGCTGACGAGAGCCTCGCTGATTTTTACCTTCCAGATATCTTGCAGTACGACCCATCAAAACCAGGCACCTATCCCAATGGGCGAAACCTCTACGATGACTCAGTTTATTGGACGGTCAAAAACGTTAATCCGTTTATGGAATCACCCAGCGGGCTGCCAGAAAAGAACCCTCAAAACTTAAGCAAGGATTTTCCTTTCGCCGCGCCACCCATTGCGAATCCAGAGAGCGGACGGAACGAGTACATCATCAAGTTGATCGATAAAATGTACGATTCGATTGGTGACCATGACATTGACGCGGTCGCCAGTGCGTGCTCCCCAACGGTAAAGTGGGAATGCTTTGGGCCAACGGATGCAGAATACAGCGGTGTGTTTGCAGGGCCCAGCGGCGTCAAAGAACATTTCAAACAACTGTCAAACGCTTATAAGCTGAAGGACCTGAAAGTCCAACGCAAGATTTCTCAGGGAAGTTTTGTTACCGCGATTGTAAAGATCACTGCAGTTGACACAGGTTCCGGCAAAGCCATTGATTTAAACGTGACGCATTGCTGGGAAGTGACCGACAATCGAATTTCGCGCGTGCGTGAATATTTGAGCGTTGGCAACCTAGAGACTCACGATTGATTTTCATGCTTAAAACTTCTGTACTTTTGATTTGCATATTTTGCAGTGGCAAGGTTCTGGCGCATGATTTTTGGCTTCAGCCATCAACTTTTCGTGCGGCCGAATCAGAGTTAATTTTTGTGAACCTGCTGGTTGGAGAACATTTCGCTGGCAAACCGTTTCCGCGAAATCGTGAGCACATCGCGGCGTTCACCGTTACCTGTGAAAAGCAATCCAAGGATGTATCGGGCCGAGATGGTGACAAGCCTGCCGGATTCACGTTGCTGCCAAAACCAGGAATCTACGTGCTTGGGTACTTGAGTCAGCCTTCAAGAATCAAATTGCCGGCAGAAGAATTCCATGGCTACCTTCGTGAAAAGGGCTTGGACAACGTGATTGTCGCCCGAGAAAACGCGGGCCAGTCGGCACAACCAGGACGAGAGTCGTTTGTGCGTTGTGCGAAAGCGATTGTGAACGCTGGCAAACCTACGGGGCTTGGTTATCAACAAAAGCTGGGGTTTCCGCTCGAGTTGATTCCAACTTCAAACCCTGCGAATACATCGCCAAAAAGTGCGCAGCGACTACAGCTCTTAAAAAATGGCAAGCCTCTCGAAAGTGCGCTTGTGATCTGCGAGAAGAAGGGTGACAACCAAGATCCAGTCGCCACTCGAACCGACGCCCTCGGCCACGTCCAATTCGCAATTGAAAAACCGGGTACGCATTTGTTTACGTGCGTAAGCATGGAACAAATGGGGGACAACGAAGAGAGCGACTGGAAAAGCTACTGGGCTTCTTTGACCGTGCACTGCGGCAAAGACTAAACAAAACACCAACCAAGACCTCAAGCACGGGAGAGTGATTGAATGTATATGTACGTTGAGATGTGGAATGCAAAGCCAGCGTGGCTAGGTTTGCCACAGAAAGAGCGCGAAGCGTTTATGGGAAAAGTGGACGAATTTCTGAAGTCCATCATGGGTGAAGACCGCGAAGTCTATGGCTGTTGTGTGAATGAGGGCGATACAATGCCTCGCGCAGATTATGCCTACTTGGTCGTATGGAAACTGAAGGATAAATCAGCTGTGAAAGCGGTCGCCGATGGCACTGCTGCGGTTGGCTTCTATGAGTACTTTGACCAAGTGAACATTGGTGGTAACCAAATTGGCCCCGATGACTTGGTCGCTGCGTTGATGTCGCTTTAATGTCAAAGAATTCATTTTAGGAGTAAGTCAGAATGTATTGGTACATGGAAACTTGGAAGATCAAGCCAGCGTGGGAAGCTTTGTCTCCAGAAGAACGTCAAGAATTCATGGCAAAGCTAAAGCCGCTTGTAGATAGCTTGATGACGGACGAATGCGAGTTGGTTGGCTGCATCGTCACCGACGATGACACCCACATGCACGGTGGTTTTCAATATGGCGCGGTTTGGCGTGCGACCGATCGATCGCACATCACAAAAATCGAAGAAGGCACCGCAGCAATCGGCTGGAATGATTACTTTGAACAAGTCAATCATGGTTCCCGGCTGATGTCTGCGGAGGAAGTGATGCAACACATGTTTCATGCGTGACCGAAACTCCAGCGTGAATTCGCTCGCGCGGAGGCATAGGCTTATTGATTGTGTTCGATCAATAGTTGTGTAATCGGCGCGAAACGCTGGTCGTCTGGATACTGCGCAAGCCACTCCAGCAATGTCTTTCCATCCTCAGTGAATCGCGCGTCAACATCAGCATTCTTGCTTAGCAATAGGCGAACGGTCTCAATATGTCCGTGCCCGCCAGCGCAGTAGAGAACGGTATGGCGCCGTTCGTTAGTCGCATTCACATCAGCCCCATCGTCGATCAGCAGCCGAACGATTGCAGTATCGCCGTTACGTGCAGCATGATGTATGGGATAGTCGCCACGGCCATCCTTGCGTGTCGCCAGTTCTGGGTTTCGGCTAAGCATCGCAGCGACGCGGGCTTCATTACCGATGAACAGCGCGGCAAGAAATTGCCTTGAAAGATCATCCGTCGGGCGTACGTGCGCATCTAGCGCACCATAGGTGACAAGCAATTCAACAATTTCTTTGTTCTCTGGAACTTCACCAGCGTAGTGCAATGCGTAGCCATCATGAGCAGACAGATCGGCACCCGATTCGATCAGGAAACGCACGATATCCGTATGCCGACAAAGAGCTGCGTGGAAGATCGGTCGCCATTTGTGTTGGTCATCCGCATCTACCAGCGACGGATCGTTCGCTACCAACTTGCGCACGGTATCGATCTCACCGCGACGACAAGCCTCGTGAATTGTTGCTGTCATGAAGCTTTACAATTTACCGGGGTACAGAACACTCAGCACGTCAGCAAGAGATTCACGTTGTCCCTCGCTCACGCGTTTTAGATCCCGACCCTCCCGCTGCGCAGGAGGGTGAAGGACAGGCCGACTCTCGCGCTTACTCTACTGGAAAGCCGCGTTTGCGGAGCAGTGCTCGCGTATCGACATCGCGACCGCGGAAACGTCGAAAACCTGCGCCAGGATCGATTGTGTCGCCGACGCTCATCACCGAATCGTGCAAGAGCTTGGCAGTCTTCTTGTCGTAAAAACTACCAGCTTCCTCGAATACCTCGGCGGCATCCGACGTCAAAGCATCCGACCACAAATAGCTGTAATAGCCGGCCGAATATGCATCGCTACTAAAAATGTGCATGAACTGCGGCGTTCGATGACGCATCGGCAACTCGCTGGGCATGCCAAGAGAGGCAAGCGTTTCTTTCTCGTACTTGTCAGGATCAATATCCAGTTCTGTCGACATATGTAACTTCATATCGATCAAAGCACTGCCCAAATATTCGACGGTGGCGAATCCTTGGTTGAAGGTCGCTGCCTTGTTGATCTTGTCGATCAAAACTTGTGGCAACGGTTCACCGGTTTCGTAATGCACACAGTACTTGCTGAGCACTTCGGGCGTTTCCAACCAATGCTCCATCAGTTGCGACGGAAACTCCACGTAGTCACGAGCGACTGACGTGCCCGCCTGGGATGGATAGTTCACCTTGGAATTCAATCCATGCAGCGCGTGCCCAAACTCATGAAACAGCGTCACTGCGTCATCCCAAGAAATCAAAACGGGCTTTCCAGCTTCACCTTTGATAAAGTTCGAATTATTGGAAACGAGCGGCGTGCGCGGGCTGCCCATGTTTTCTTGAATGCGATACGCCGTCATCCAAGCTCCACTGCGTTTTCCAATCCGTGCGTATGGATCCAAGTACCACAGGCCAATGTGATCGCCCGACGTCTTATCGAGGACTTCCCAAACGCGAACATCTGGGTGAAAGACTGGCACGTTGGTGACGGGCTTGAAATCAAAGTTGTACAGTTCGCCAGCGGCCCACATCATGGCTTCGCGCAGCTTTTCCAACTGCAAGTACGGTTTGACTTCGTTGAAATCTAGATCGTATTTTGCTTTGCGTACTTTCTCGCTGTAGAAACGATAATCCCAAGGCTCGATTTTGATATTCGCGCCTTCCTTGTCGGCGATGGCCTGCATATCAGCGACTTCTTCTTTGACGCGCGCGATGGCTTTCGGCCAAACCTTCAGCATCAACTCCATGGTCGGTTCAGGCGTTTTGGCCATCGTGTCCTCCAAACGCCAATGTGCGTGAGAAGCGTATCCCAGCAGTTTCGCTCGCGCGGTACGGAGATTCAAAATCTCGGTGATGATTTTGTTATTGTCATGCTTATCACCGTTGTCGCCGCGGCTGTAGTATTTTCGCCATACCGTTTCGCGTAGCGAACGATTCTTGGCATACGTCAAGAACGGATCCATTGACGAACGGGTATTGGTCACAGCCCATTGGCCTTCCTTGTCACGTTCTTTGGCTGCATTGGCCATCGCTGCGATCGTGCTTTCCGGCAGACCATCCAAATCAGCTTTGTCATCGATCCATGTGATCCAACCCTTTTCGTCTTCCAAGACGTTTTGGCTAAAATCAGTGTACAGACGCGCGAGCCGACTATTGATTTGTGACATCTTTGCCTTGTCACTATCGTTCAGTTTCGCACCCCGGCGGACAAAAGTTTTGTACTGATCTTCAACCAACCGTTGTTGGGCGGTCGTCAGTTGCTTGGCCGCATCGCTTTGGTAGATCTTTTCGATTCGCTGAAAGAGCTTGGCATTCTGAAAGACACTGTCTTGAAATTCGGTCAACTTGGGAACGACCGCACGCTCAATATCGGGTACGGGGCCGGTATTCAGATTGGATGTGTAGACACCAAAGATCGAGTCCAGTTGATCAAGTGCCCTACCGGTTTTTTCCATTGCGACAATGGTGTTTTCAAAAGTCGGATCGGAGTCTTGGTTTGCAATCTGCTCGATTTCTTTGCGAGCCATTTCCATTGCGACCTCAAACGCAGGCTCAAGTTCTTCTGTGCGAACCTGCTTCCACGGAGGGACGCCACCGAACGGGCCGCTCCAAGGCTCCAACAAAACAGAATCAGACATTTTCTTTTGGTCTCCTTTCTCTTGCCCGTGCAGCATCTGTCCTGATACCACGATCGTGGTGACTAGTAATGTCAAAAAGGTGCGTCGAATCACGAGCGTTTCCTCATGGATGTAAATTGGTGAATAACTGACTTCTGCAGTGTTTAAATTGATCGCCTGCTGCCATCTTTTCTCACACAGCGATTTTGTAAACCGCAGTTGGCGACCAATGTCATACCGCCATGTTTGCGTCCGCCGGCACTATGACCAAAACGAGAATACTCCTGGCCATAGAAAGCGCCATATCATGGCGACAAGACCGATGACAATCAAGTTGATAAGCCAGGTCAATCGAACGCGGCTACGGTAGGCGGGTACAAAATGCACCGACGGATTGATCAATAACAGAGTGAGCGAATACAGATTCAGCAACGGTGGCAAAAGTACAAAGCTAAACACCGATGCTCGATAGGCTCGGTCGACGATGCTGTGTAGGTCATCGTTTCCCTGACTATCCGTCGGTTTCCCATACAGGCGATTCTTTGGCTTGCCTTCGTTCAAATGAACAGCGCGATACGGATTCTCGCTGTCATTGATGGTCTCGTTTCGGGACACATCGGACGTCAACGAATCATAAGCTTCTGCGGAATCCGATAGAGATGTCGTCGATTCGGGGGCGACATCCGAGTCGTCACGTTTTTTGCTGCAGTGCCAGCACACCTCGAAAGTTGATTCGTTGTGTTCTTTACAGTCGTTGCATATCCAAGGTCCTAGTTCAGCTGCCAACAAAGCGTCCGCATGAAGCAATTCGTCCGCGCGTTGGTAATCCTCTGGCGCCACTTCCAGCTTGATCCCACCTAACGCCCCGCCAACGTAACTTAGCGTTGTATGAGACTCAGCGCCGTTAACGACTGCCATGATACCGGCGGCATCCAGCCGTGTGCGCAGCGACTCTGCTTGAACGATGTCATAGCAACGACGTAATGTTTTCATACTGGTCATGCAGCCATTGTACTACAAACGTTCGATCACCAAGACTGGTGCGACATCAGCCCCCGATTCACGACTTGAAAACGTAATCGAATCATCTCCCTTGCTACCAGATATGACCAGAGTGGCACCTCTGAGTGGCAATGTACGAATGTAGTCAGACAACTCTTGGGAAGTCACGCTCACACGCCCGTTGTCCAATGACTGAACATTGGTTTCCGCCAACAGCGAAAGTGATTCAAGGCCAGTATTTGAAAACGAGCGATTCCAGGTTATCGCATTGCGTCCTTCTTCGATCCACACCAAGGATTCTGGATTCGTTGCACCGTAAATCCGTAGTTTGCAGTTGACCGCAGATTGATCTGGGCAATGTAGAACCAGCTTTGTGTTGCGGATCTTCCGTTCGTTTCGTTGATTGTTCTGGTTGCCACCCCGACGGTTTCCGCGGCCGCCTCGACCACCGTTGTTGGACTCTTCAGAACTGATAGCAGAAAGGTCGAATCGAACGTACGTGTGCTGCAACTCTTTGCCATTTCGCGATTGCACGAACAACTTTGCTTGTTTGCCAAACGAATTGGATTTCGCCGTTTTCTTTACCGTTGAATCAGCCCCTGCCCCATCCAGACTACTGATCCGAACAACATCAACAGGTTGCTGAGATGAATTGGGCGCAGGATCACTGGCGGGGTCGGGCTCACTCATGGTTTCTGGGGACCGCGGATTCGTTCTAGGCGAATCAGATGGCGCTTTCGGATTCGATCGATTCGTTGCCAAGTCACTACCGGATGGGGATGACGTTCCAATTGTCGTCACATGCACATTGTCCAGATAACTGATCTGCCGGTTGCCATCTTTCTGAATCATCACCAGCTTTAAAAATGGATGCCTGTTCGCGTTGGCGGCCGTCGCTGTGTATTCATAGCCAACTGTTCGCAAGCCACCGTTGGCATCTGTATCGTCTGTAAAATCTGCCAGTTTGAAACGGTCGCCGGACTGTTCTCCAGGCTCTCGAAACCCAAGCATGATCTTGTACTGGGTTTTGCCTGCTTGTGAACCTGAATTCAAACCACCAATGTCACAGGTGATCCGAAACTTTTCGCCTTGTTTCGTGACATGATTCATATTGTCGGAAATCAATTCAAGCATTCCCTTGCCACTAACAAACGCACAAATAGATCCGTCGGCTACGCCCTGCGCCTCGCCACGCCGCCAACCACAAACACCCCCTTGCTTTCGAATGCTATTCCAACCGCGAATCCGTTTCTTGCCGCCGCGACCTTCAAGGGGACTGTTGGGAACGTTTGACTTAGTGTCTTCAAACGAACCGTTGGCCAACGTTGAACTCATCAAAGCACGCGCGCCGTCAACATAAGCAGTGGAAACCGGTGTGGCATCGACATCGACAATGCCCCATTTGTTTGGGCTCGGCTGGCTTTCCTTCCTACCACCCTGTTTGTTGCCACCAGAATCCCGCCTCGGCTGCGCTTTTGGGTTCGACTGGCGATCATTTCTCTGGTTACTTTGACGCTGATTCGCCGGTTGCTGAGATTGTTTTGAACGGCTTTGGTCGGTGCGATTGTTGCTGACCGGCTGTGCAGCAGAACTGCTGTCACCCGTATTGTCATTCTGCGCTACGACCTCGGGTGTCCCTGAGCCCATTGTGACCAAGTAGTAAGTTAACGGCCCGGCGATCAGCAACACGCCTGCAGCGATCGCCCCGATCAATAGCAGCGGCGAAGTCTTCTTTCCGGCCGGTTTCTTGGCGCCCGCAGGTGACTTTCTACCGGGCGATGATTTTCGGGTAGCCGGATTCACGGGACGTTTTTTTGCTACCGGCAAAGATGGCGATGACCCATGCACCGGTACGTTTGCCGCACTGGGAAGATTCGCAAATGGATCGGCAGCCGGCACTGATGGCGCTGGAGGTAGATTCAGTTTTGGGATGGCCGGCTCGGCAGGCTGTTTCTTTTTATTGACAACCTGTTCCAAACCAGCTTGCAATTTGTTGATCGCCAGCGCGACTTCCGATTTCGATTCGCTTTCAACTTCCACACGTTTCAATTCTTTCAACATGTGAGCCGCCGACCGGATTCGATTCCGAGGCTCCTTTCGCAGCAGTTGATGAATCAAATCTGCCAACGGTTCGGGAATCGAAGGATTCACTTCGCGGATGGATTGAGGTGTGTGCGCCAAAATCGCAATCAGTTGACCGGCGACCGTCTTGGATTGAAGCGGCAGTTTTCCGGTAGCCAGTTCATACAAGACGACGCCCAAAGAGTACAAGTCGCTTCGATCGTCCAGCGGTTCGCTACGAGCCTGTTCAGGCGAAAGGTAACCCGGCGTGCCGATCACCGAACCTCGCCCTGAGAGCTGGTCAACTGGCGAATGCGCGAGCGCGAGACCGAAGTCCAAGATTTTGATTCGTTCGGTGCCTTCTTCGACCCAAATGTTTGCCGGTTTAATGTCGCGATGCACAATGCCTTTTTCATGAGCCGCAGCGAGTCCTTCGGCCATCTCTTTGGCGATCCGAATGATCGTTTCGTAGCCGGGACGCTCACTGACTTTCTTAAACTGCTCAAGCGTGCCACCCTTAAGCATCTCCATGGCCATGAATGGTGTACCGCTGTGCTCACCAACTTCAAAGATCGTGGCGACATTGTCATGGTGCACGGCAGCCATCGCCCGAGCTTCACTAATAAAGCGTTTCCGAGCATGTGGTGTCCCGGATACTTTTTGATTCATCACCTTCAACGCAACCGTGCGTTTCAGTTTCATATCCTCGGCACGAAAGACGTAACCCATTCCGCCTTTACCAAGCTCATCGATCACTAGGTAGCTGCCTAGCTTTCCAAGGTTTTCCGAATCAGGAGACGGATCCAGAAACTCGTACTTTTTCTCGGACGAGGTCATCGGCTAATCGATTGAAAGAGGAGAAAGAAGTCCTTTTGACTTACTCATTAGTATAGCAGATCAGCAAAGGAAATCGAAAACTCCTCCTACCAGCGGCCAGGGCAATGCATTGTTTCGAGCTGAGATGCCTGAAGAAATGGTAACCGGACGCGTCAGCGGCGGCCGATCACTGAACGTAGAAGCACAACACAAATACCTTGATTTGTAGATTCTTGCAAAAAACCCGAGCCGCCGGAAATCCAAAATGGGCATGGAATCGTCTAAATTTTGAACACTTGAATCCGTCTGCGAAAGAAGCCCATGTTGCGTCTAATCCCACTGATGTTTTTGTATGCTTGCTTGTTTCGCAGCTGCAGTGGCAAACAATCCACGCAGAATCTTGCTGGTTACGGGTACAGTGCTGGTCAGCAAGAGCATTAACGCAGAGGGGAGTGTCAGCACGAGCTTCAGTGATGCGGCCGGCCGAATGCTTGAAAGCCATGATGCTCTCGGAAAGATCACCACGTACGAGTACGACGCAGGCG
>CAYNNP010000117.1:0-6983 GCA_964398215.1 uncultured Pirellulaceae bacterium
GCGCCTCCTGCATCGCTACACGTCTGCAGCACATACCTGCCGCTATTGCCCGAGCCCGTGGTGCGCCAGGGTTCGTCGCAGCCCTTCGGCGAGTGGTGTGAATTCGAATCCGGGAACCAACTCTAACAACCGAGATGTGTTCAAAGCGATGGACTGAATATCAACCGCGCGACCCGCTACGTGCTCGACGGGCTGGTCATGGGATAAATGTGTTTTCAATCCTTGAACCAACTCTGCTAGCGAGGTCGCCTTGCCCGTTCCTAAATTGAAAACATCACTTTCGTCAGGTCGCTGGCAGGAAATTGACATCAGGCGGCACAAATCGTCGATGTAGATATAGTCTCGCTCCGCACTTCCATCACCAAAGACCTTGATGGGTTGCTTGTTTTGAATCGCATCGATCCAGTGTGGCAACACTCCTTGTCCGGGCCGTGTTCTCTGTCCAGGACCGTAGGGATTTCCGACGCGAAAAATGTCGACTTGAATCTGTCCCAAGCGGACCGCGTGCAGCAGCAATCGTTCAGCAGCAAGCTTGAAGATCGCGTACGGTGACTTTGGATCCGTTTGCGAGTCTTCTGTTCGCGCTACAGGACTGTCGGCGTAGATCGTTCCACCCGATGATGGATACACAATTTTACCAACGTTTCCGCGGACAGCCGTTTCCAGCATCACCAAAAGCGGCTGAAGTGCTTCCCAGTATTCGGCAGATGGATTCGAATAAAACAGGCTGGGGTGCGTGGCCGATGCGAAATGATAAACAACATCAACATCCGCGATCACGTCGGCCAGAATCCATGTGTCACGTAAATCCGCAATCACAGATCGAACATTCGAGTGCTTGGCAAGCTCCGAATTCGGCTGCCGCCAGTAAGCGGTTACTTCATGTCCAGCATCCGCCAAATGTTTCGTCATCGCCGACCCCAGAAAACCGCTTGCGCCAAGGATGACGACGCGTTTTGGGTTCAGGGTGGTGTCCATTCTATCGATCCTATTGCCCTGTTGCTCAAAACGTGATTCTTGCAACGTCTTTGAACGAAGACGCCAGCTGCGGAAAGGTTGTCAGCCAATCAGCTGGTTGGTTGCAAGTGCCGGATTGGTTTTTGCAGCAGTCGTTGCAAATACTGACCATACTCGTTCTTGAGAAACGGCTGAGCCCATTCTTCCAGTTGAGCAGGCGTTATCCAGTCGTTTCGCAAAGCAATTTCTTCGGGGCAGGCAACTTTCAATCCAGTCCGCTTTTCCAACGCACCCACAAAGCTACTGGCATCGTGAAGAGATTCATGCGTCCCCGTGTCCAACCATGCCGTACCGCGACCAAAGACCTCGACATTCAAACTGCCTTCTTCAAGGTACAACCGGTTCAGGTCGGTGATCTCCAGCTCGCCCCGCGCAGACGGTTTCAGTGCATTTGCGAAATCGCATACTCGGTTGTCGTAAAAGTACAAACCGGGAACGGCAAAGTTCGACTTTGGATTCTCGGGTTTTTCTTCCAATGAAATCGCGCGGCCTTCGTCATCGAACGAAACCACACCATAGGCACGCGGATCACGAACTTCGTAGGCAAACACAGTTGCACCGTGCTTGATTTGAGCCGTCCGCTGCAGCAGCTTGATCATCCCTTGGCCGTAAAACAAATTGTCTCCCAAAATCAGACAACTCGTATCTCCGTCAATGAATTCTTCACCCAGCGTGAAAGCTTGTGCCAACCCGCCTGGGTCCGGCTGAATCAAATACGTGATCTTGATTCCCCATTGGCTACCGTCCTTCAGCAGTGCTTTGAACAGCGGCGTATGCTCAGGCGTCGATATCAGCAGGATGTCTCGGATTCCGCCCAGCATCAACGTTGACAATGGATAATAAACCATCGGTTTGTCGTACACCGGCAGCAACTGCTTGCTAACGGCTGTTGTCAAAGGCGCAAGTCGCGTACCGCTGCCGCCAGCTAAAATAATTCCCTTCATCGCTGCTATTCTCCTAGGTCGCCGAAGTCTCACCGAGACGTTGTAGCTGATAGTTGCCGTCCAAAATGTTTTGCCACCAAACGCGATTCTCTAGATACCAATTCACTGTCTTTCGCAAACAGTCTTCAAGCTTGAACGCGGGCGTCCACCCGAGTTCGTTTTGGATCTTGCTGGAATCAATCGCATAACGGAAATCGTGACCCGGTCGATCGGTCACATAAGTAATCAAGTTTTCATGAGGCTCACCATTTCCGCGAGGCCGAACCTCATCCATGATGCCACACAAAGTCTTGACCAAGCCAATATTCGTTTGCTCGCTGTTGCCACCGATATTGTAAGTCTCACCGACTTTGCCAGACTCCAAAACCGTCCGTAGCGCCGACGCATGATCTTCGACGTACAACCAGTCGCGAACATTTTCGCCTTTGCCATATACCGGCAACGGTTCTTCGTTCAAGCATTTGATGACCATCAGCGGCAACAGTTTTTCTGGAAACTGATACGGCCCGTAATTGTTCGAGCAATTGGTAACCAATACCGGAAGCCCAAAAGTTGTCTTCCATGCGCGAGCCAAGTGGTCAGAAGCCGCCTTCGTCGCGCTGTAGGGTGAATGCGGATCGTAAGCCGTCGTTTCTGTGAACATGCCGGTTTCACCCAGCGACCCGTAGACTTCATCGGTCGAAACATGCAGAAACCGAAACCGATCGCGGCGACTTGGTTCCAGAGCCTTGAAATGAGCCAAGCTGGAATCCAAAAGATTGAATGTGCCGACCACATTGGTTTGAATGAAATCGGATGGACCGTCGATGGAGCGATCCACGTGCGATTCGGCCGCCAAGTGCATGATCGCGTCAGGATCTGTCTGCTGGATCACGCTGCGAGTTTCTTTCGCGTCAGCAATGTCGGCTTGCACGAACTGGTATCGCGAAGAATCTGCGACATCCTCCAATGACTGAGGATTTCCCGCATAAGTTAGTTTGTCAAAGTTGATGACATCGTGCTCAGTGTCGGCCAACAAATGCCGCACTAGATTGGAGCCTATGAAACCGCTGCCACCAGTTACCAAAATCTTCATTGATGCTACCTTTGAATCCGTTATCGGGCCCTTCCTCTGTTGACATCATCCAACCAAGCAAAATGGACGATTACCCGCTGACGATAAAGACTATTGGCTTTGACGTCTAGCGAAGTTGGGGGACTTTGTGAATTTCCGTAAACAGCTATGAAACCGATTCTGGCTCTTTTGCAACCTTTGCCCGGCCAAGGTAAACCCAAAACAATCCGCCAACGGCGATTGCGAGGACAAAGATGCTGACCCACTGCGAAATTGAGAAAGTTGTGCCAAATTGGCCCGCTTCGTCGACTCGCACGATCTCTAAAACGAATCGCAAGACGGCGTAACCAGCAAACCCCAAGAACATCAGCGCCCCGTCTCGACGAAATACGTACGACAAACCGCACAACACCAAGCATAAAACCAGTGACGAAACACTGCTGATCAACTGAGCGGCGTGAACCGGCCGTGCTCGATCAGGCAATTGACTGGGCGTCCAGGAATACGTCTGCTGATCGACTTTGACCACGATACCGTACCGCACATCCTCGCTGGGAACATCTTGCGGAGCCATATCAGCTGGCGTTTCTAAAACACTCATCTTGTTGACTGTTTGTCCAACAGCGATCCCCGCCTCTGCGGCCAATCCATCCTGCTGGACCTCTTGGATCTTCGACGATTCTGAATCAAGTTTCATCCCCAGCAATTCGCCATCAAATAGCTGGTCATGGTAAACGGCGCTGCCTGGTGGAAAGTGAAGCGCTGACCAACCTTCTTCGCATCGACCGCCGTAGCAACACCCGTTCATCAGACAGCCGATCCTGCCGAAAAAAACGCCGATGAACACACACGGAATGACAGCGTCACCAAGCTTCAAAAGCGGCAATCGATTCTTGATGATGAAAACGCTAGCTGCCAGAAAACCACCGATGAACGAGCCATAGACGACCAGCCCGCCTTCGGTAAACGCAACCATATTCCGCAACGTCTGGCCAATCGTTTCGCCGATAAACTTTTCACGATACTGAACGATATAGAACAGCCTCGCCCCAACGATGCCGCCTACAAAAACCCAAGGCGCCATCGAATAAATGATCTCGGGATCGATGCCTCGCGACTTCGCGCGGTGCGCCGACAGCGCAACCGCTGAAACGACCCCAAGCAAAAGCATGACGCCGTATCCACGGACCGCCATCCCAACAGGCTGACCGGATCGATTGACCAATTCGACGGCTGGGAAAATAAAAACAACGACCGCTGCGATGATTCCCCAAACCAACCCCTCGCCGGCCAGCACCTGCGAGATCGTTGAATCAGGCTTTCGCAGCAGAATCAAGCGAACTGCCAAACCAATGGCGATCACAATCAATACCCAGCCGAAACCGAATACTGGCAAACCAGCGATCTCGTGTGGAATCAACAGAAGCGTTTTTTGCATGCGTGCTCAATCAGAATCGTGCCGGCGGAGTTGCCAAAGATGCCTTCTGACACCTATTAGATCATTGATCTAGACGCTCCGATGCTATCTTTTCTATGCTGAAACAACTTTAGGAGTCTACCCCGCCTGTGAACACACGTTGTCGCAGGCGGCAACGTTCTCGTCTTATCTTGAAATGAGCATTGGTATGGCACGGACCGCTGTATTCGTTTTAGCTGCCTTTTGCGGCGTATTTTTCATTCAAAATATCCAGCACCTGCAAAGGACACCTGCCCAAGAAACGCAGACGATCGAAGCAACTCGATTTCGCGTGCTGGTGAAAATGTTTGACGAAAATTCGCCAAAGCCAAAACAGATTGCCGAACACCTGATCCTGTTTGACAACGATATGATTTATGGCGTTTCCTCGGACGACCAAGGACAGATCGTTGTGATTGACCAGGAACGTGACCGAATCATTTTGCTTGACCGAAACTCAAAACAGCGCTCCGACATCGCAACTTCAAGCCTAGTGGGACTGACGGCCAAACTTCGTGCTTCTGCAACCGACACAAAGCTTGCTGAACGGCTGGGTGTCAATGCAAAAGTCGACTACGACAAAAGCAGCGAGGAGTACTCGGTGAAGTACGGGCAAATTGCCTACCAAACAACTGTTCAGAAACCAGTAGCAAGCACCATCGCGCCCCAATTTGGCGAGTACGTGACCTGGACATCACGACTGAACGTCGCCCGCCCAACAGGAGTCCCGCCACTTGGACGCATGCGGCTGAACGAAAAAATCAGCATCGATGGGCTGATCCCAAAGACGACCAAGTTGACGATTTCATCGGGCCTCACTCATACAGCTTTTCGTTCGGAATATGAACTCGTCGAACGAATCAACCTGACGGACAAAAAGATGATTGGCAACGTCAGTGATATGCTGGCGACGTTTACCGCCGTGCCCTTCAAAGACTTTCCACGCTAACGCCGGCATATGAAGAGCAGCTTGCTCCCAGCAGGCGATTGCCGGATCAGTCTTTCACGTGCCGTCTGCCGGAGGTGTCGTCCACCTCGTGCCAGTGGCAAACCGATTCATCGGCCGGGTTCCAGCAAAGAACAATTTCGCGGCGACTTCGCTTGGCCGGAAAATCAATGTTGCCGTCAAACGGTTGATGCGGCCGAATGCCCAAAGAATTCAACTCGTTAACACACGCTGACAAACTGGCTTCGTTGTCTTCAAGTGTTCGGCGGATGTCGCGGACTTCCTCGCGATAAGACTCATCCTGCATGTTTGATTCGCGTTCATCCAGAAAACTCAGTTGCTCTCGCTGCGCCTGAATGTCTTTGTTCAAAGCGATCATGTCTCGCACGATCTTGCGCACCAACGGCAGAGTCTCTGTTGCCATATCGGGAGTGTATTCCGGGCCAGCCCGAAATGCTGAATCGTTGCCGTTATCTAACGCGCGTACCATTGCCTAACCAGTAAAAAATATCGATGCAAAATCAAAGCTGCAGTCAAAAGACCGGGTTCGAGTTTTAACGAAAATAGCTCACAGTGAAAGCTCCCGCCATGATGGAGATGGTTTTTTGCGGATCCACTGCACCACGCCAACGAGTCGAAAATCAGCAAAAAAAGGCCACCTGACCAGTTCCCTGTAGATATGACGCAGGAATATCACAATCGGTTCTGTGTCAAATATGTAACACCAGCCTTTCGCCTTTAGTTCCCAAAACATGAGTAAAATGACTGTTTTAAGACCAGTTTTGCGCAAACAGGAAGCCATTTTTGCCTCCTAACCAGAATCAGAAGGTCGAAATTTGCATCCTGTCAAGTCGGATTTGCTTGACGCGTCGTATTTTTGGCCTAAAGTTTAGAGTGTATGGACTAGGGGAGACCCTAGTTCCCTGTAGACAGAAGCCGTCTCACAATCGGTTGAACCACAGGAAAGAAAGCACAAACCATCACCATGATGGTGAAACGATTAACGGCTGGTTGTAAAGGAATAGAAAATGTTGGTTTTATCAAGAAAGAAGAACGAGAGCATCGTTATCAACAACGACATCAAGATCGTTGTGGTAGAGATTCGGGGTGACAAAGTTCGCTTGGGTGTAGAAGCCCCACGCGAGGTGCCAGTACATCGTCGCGAAGTATACGATGCGATTCAGCGCAGCTTGGAGCAGGGTGACGCACCCGTCGAATCATAATTTTTGGCTTTGCTGGCCACGAATTCTCGGTGAACCCTTGACGCGGTCACCGTCTCCTAGCTATACAACCGCCTTGCGAATGAGAGTTCGCAAAATTTTGAGTGCTTGTCTCTCAAGGCCCCTTCGTCTAGCGGTCTAGGACACCGCCCTTTCACGGCGGTAACACGGGTTCAAGTCCCGTAGGGGTCACTAAAAGCATTACTGAGCCTCGGGAGTTTTCAAACTTCCGAGGCTCTCGCTTTTTCTACTCACCTCGAAAGCTAAAAAATCGTAGGCCGTATCCAGCAAACTTTTAGTTTTCGCCGCTACGGCAATTCAACCGAGGGCTTGTTGATTCAGCGGC
>CAYNNP010000117.1:7083-20094 GCA_964398215.1 uncultured Pirellulaceae bacterium
ACTTTTAGTTTTCGCCGCTACGGCAATTCAACCGAGGGCTTGTTGATTCAGCGGCGCGCAAATGAGCCGCTGGGCGATAGCCCCGGTTTTTTGACGGTCTGGTTGCGCTCGAAACCGCGGCTATCGCCCAGCGGCTCACAATCAACAAGCCGTTGACGACTTTCGCTACGGCACCTTACTGAGATTCGTCAACGTTTGCGGGACCGACTTCAGCTGGATCGGGCGCGCCACCGTTATCGTCCAGCGTTTCCGTTGTCTCCTGAGTTCCAGCAGCTTCAACCGCCAATGCTCTGGCGCGTCCCGCCGACCCCAGTCTTTGTACCAGCGTTTTGGCGGGATAGGCGAATGCAAAGTAGCACAGCGCGACAGGCAGCGCCAGTTCATGCAGTACCATCACGCCAACAATCACGAACAAGGCGCGGCCAATTTGGTGAGGCGCCTTTCGGCCTCGCATCAATTGCTGAAAGACATGCGGGTACTGCACCCGAGAAACCATCAGATACGCCAGCATCAAAGCGAGCGCTGGCAAGAACAATGGTGCCGTTTCGAGAGTCACATTGGCAATTCCCTTGACCCACTCAAACGGTGCGTTCTGGGCAAGATGCCTAAGCTCTGGCATTGCGATCGCAAATGCAGCCAATGTTCCTGCTGCAGCGGGACTTGGCAGGCCCTCGAACCCTTCATGCGTATCGTCTTCGTCAGTTTCAACGTTGAATCGCGCAAGTCGAATCAAGACGCACAACGTGAACAGCACACCAATGCTCCACGTCAATCGCCTTGGCAGCACATCGCCAGCACTGATCCGCCAGACCATCACAGCCGGTGCAGTTCCAAAAGTAATTGCATCGCACAAACTATCCAGTTCAGCGCCAAACTTACTTTCTTGACCAGTCATCCTGGCGGCGGAACCGTCCAAGGCGTCGAACAGCATTCCAGCAAAAATTAGGATCCCGGCAATAAATAATCGTTGTTGCTGATCGCCCGCAACGTTCGTATCGATATCCATCATGACCGCGATTGCCGCTAGCCCGCAAACTGCGTTGCCCAAAGTCAGCAGAGTTGGCAGAACAGCCAACGTCACACGTCGTTTCCTCTTCCGTTTTTTCTTGCGGACTTTTTTGGGCCGACGACCGTTACCGTTTGGATCTTGGTCGGTCGAATTGCCATTTGGCGACCGATCGCGGTACCGATTCGGGAATAGTCCACGCTTCAACTCGCTCATCTCAAGGCGATTGGAGTTTCGCCCAAACAAAAGTGGGAGTCGCGAGTGCTTGGCTGGACGGTTCATCGATGCTTTTCTTTAACGTGTGGCTCACCAATTCTAGCCACGAAAACAAGAACCGAGCACTTCCAAAGTCACCGCAAGGGCCGAATTTATTCGCTGAATCCCCTAAAATCTGACATCAATCCTCCACACTGCCTTGATCGACTGGATGAAACAACCAGAAACCAACTGCGAGGCAGCGACAGAATGTAGCACCCTATGTCAGCGTGGGGCCCGAACCATCAAACCACGATTCGGGTTTATCCGTCTTTCATCATCGCCGACAACGAACGATTCACATCATGGATTATCGTCGGCGGGTTCGGTTGGCTCATCGGCGTTGGTCGGTTGCTGATCGGATAACACGTCAGTATCAACATCATCAATCGGTTCAACAAAAGCAGGATGACGAAGATTGGTGCAACCGCCGACACAAATCACAATGAGCATCACCCAAGATAAATGGGGTCTGTGCATGGCAGGGAATTGGGGCAGGCGTTGGGGTGGGATTAATGTCATAACCTCTTTTTGCTAAAAAAACAACGTCGACTGGCTGGTTCCGGCTCCAAAAGGCTAAGACTGGTCTCTTGTCTCGTGCAAAAAACTTTCATCGGAGCCATCGAAGTGAACAGCAAACAACACTTTCAGAGCCTTTGCCCAATCGATGACTCGGTCGTCTGGTCGGGCGCGGAATCGACCGAGCAAGAGGTTTTGCAGGTGATGAAGGCATCCGCAGAGGCCGGCAATTCCTGGCGGCAGACCGCGATTGAAGACCGAATGGAGCTTGTCCGTCGCTACTCGCAGTACGTTGCCGATCATCGCCAAGAGATCGCTGACCTGATCACTCGAGAGGTCGGCAAGTTGCCATGGGATTCGGCGGGCGAAGTCAACGCGGCGATCGCAAAAGCAGAAGTGTCAATCAAAGCCTACCAAGAGCGTCGGGCTGATTCGGTCTTGGATGACGGACCTCCCAAGCGAACGGTGCGCTACCAACCGCTTGGTGTCACATTCGTTCTCGGTCCGTTCAATTTTCCACTGCACTTACCCGGCGGACAGATCATTCCTGCGCTGTTGATGGGGAATTCGGTCGTCATGAAACCTAGCGAGCATGCGACTGCGGTTGGCGACTGGATGCTCAGAGCCTGGCAAGCAGTCGGTCTTCCCGAAAACGTTTTGCAGTTGATCTATGGACGAGTATCGCCAGCGGTCACGGCGATTGATTCGCCGCACGTTGGCGGTGTGTTTTTGACTGGCGGCCGCTTGGCGGGACAAGCCATTCATCGGCAACTTGCTGGTCGCTACGAAGTCCAATTGGCCTTGGAGTTGGGCGGCAACAACCCGGTTGTCATTACAAACGACTTGCCCGCGGATGATGTTGCGGCAGTGATCAGTTTTTCGGCTTTCATTTCTGCTGGACAACGTTGTACCTGCGCTAGACGCGCGATTTTTGTTGATGGTGGAAACGCTGATGCCTGTATCGCAGCAACGATCAGTCGTTCAACCGCCTTGAAAGTTGGCTTGCCTGGCGATGAAGACCTAGCCCAGATAGGTCCGCTTGTGTCCGCCGAATCCGCCAATGGCTTGAAAGCAACCTACGAGTCGCTGTTGTCGCTCGGGTGCAAACCTCTGGTTCCGTTTCGGCAAGATGATCGTCGACCAAATCTTGTCCATCCCACGATCGTCGACGCCAGCGGGTTGAGCGATCAGCAGCTCGTTGAACTTGGAGAAATGGAATGGTTTGGACCGCTGCTGGTGATCCAAAAAGCGAACTCGATTGATGACGCAATCAAGGCCGCAAAACAAACTTGCTATGGCTTGTCAGCTGCCTTGCTGGGCGGCGATCAAGCACTGTTTGATCGCTTTGTGAACGAAGTCGGCGCGGGCATCGTGAATTGGAACCGCGCGACGACGGGTGCTGCTGGCGTGCTGCCATTCGGTGGACTCGGATCCAGTGGAAACCATCAACCCGCAGGTTTCTTTGCGATCGATTTCTGTGGCGATCCGGTTGCCTCACTCGAAGACACGACACTGGCAAGCAACGATCCATGGAGTGTCGTGAAATGAGTCTAACAGAAGTACAAATTGACCGAATCGTTGGGCCAAGCCATCACTTTGGAGGCTTGGGCGTAGGCAATATCGCTTCGCAGTCAAACGAAGGATCGGTGTCGAATCCCGCAGCGGCGGCGATGCAAGGCCTGGACAAAATGCGAACGGTTGCCATGGAAGGAGCCGTGCAGTTGATCGTGCCGCCGCACCGACGTCCAAACCTCCGGTTCTTGCGGTCACTCGGTTTTACTGGTGCCGACGAAACTGTATTGCAGTCGTGTTACCAGCAAGCTCCCGGTTTGTTGTCCGCAACCATGAGTTGCTCGGCAATGTGGACCGCAAATGCTGCAACGGCGTCAGCCTCCGTCGACAATGCAGATGGTAAACCATCGCTAACGGTCGCAAATCTTTCCAGCAGCATCCACCGCGATTTGGAATCACAAGAAACTTTGGTCGACCTACGTCATTGTTTGCCGTTCGCGCATGTGGCTCCTGCTCTTTCTGGTGGTGCCGCGATGCGTGACGAAGGCGCCGCAAACCACATGCGTCTGGGGTCGGCGGATGAAACAGCGGGACTGCACGTTTTTGTCGTTGGCGACGGCGAACCTCGGCCCAAACGTTTCTGGCCTCGCCAAAGCCGCATGAGTTTTGAAGCGATTGCTCGAGCACACAAGATTCCGCCCGAGAACACGTTTTTCTTGCAGCAGCACCCTGATGCGATCGATGCGGGTGCGTTTCACAATGATGTCGTAGCAGCCAGCCACCAAGGTTTGTTGATCCATCACCAAAACGCTTTCGCCAACGGTCCAGAAACACTCGCCCTGATCGCCGAGCGTTACGATTCGATTTTCAAACAACCATTGAACATCATCGAAGTTCGTGAAACGGATTTGTCGCTAGCTGATTCGGTTGCGACCTATCTGTTCAACAGCCAGATCATTAGCGGCGATGCGCCCAGTGCTCCGCCAAAGATTCTTTGCCCTGTTCATGTCAAGCACGATTTGGCAGCCAACAAGCTTGTGCAAAACTGGTGCAACGAAGGCGTATTCTCGGAAGTCCACTTTGTTGATCTTGGCCAAAGCATGCGAGGCGGCGGAGGGCCAGCGTGTTTGCGGTTACGTGTCCCGCTAACAGAGCTGGAAATCCGAAAGATCCCACAATCTTGTCGATGGACCGAAGAATTGGATAACAAACTCCGCTCGGTCATCCAAAAACACTATCCAACCAAATTATCGCTCGCAGATCTGGCAACCAAAGACGCATTGAAACAAATCCAAACGGCGACTACCAAAATCCATCAAGCGCTCCAGCGATAGTCCACGAACTAGTGGTATCGGAAGTTTGCGAAAAACTATCAGCCCGCCGTTTACCCCGCAGCCAAGACGCACGTGATCGCGGTGCTCTTCACGCCGAAGGCGTTTAACAACAAAGCCCGGGATCGCGCAGCGCATCCCGGGTATGCAACGGCGCCGTCGCGGCGACCCCAACGGGGTCGAACAATGCCGTGTAGTTGCGGTGCTAGCGGCCATTAGGGGCTGGCCCATGGGTGGAATGGCGAGACTGGTGTCGAAGTGGATGTTGCTTTCTTTTGTTGGTCGGACTCGAATGCGACGATTCGATCGATCTTGAAGTTCGCTGTTTTTGGCGCGATCAAAACCGTGTTTCGCTTTTCGTTGAAATGGAAATCGGCTGTGATTGTCTTGCCAGCGGTATCGATGAAACGGCTTGTCCATAGCCATTGGCCAGATGCGCGATCGGCACCTATCTGGCCGATCATCCAATCGCCATCGTTTACTTTGACCCAATATTCTCGCTCGTGAGCGCCGTTCCAGTGGTCCGAGCGGCAGTGGACGGCCAACATCCATGTGTTTTCAGTATGCGCATTGAAATGAACGGCTGTGATTCCTTTTTTGGGCGACTCTGGTTGGTCTCGGATCGCTCGCAAGTAACCTGTTCCCGTGTATCCACCGATCGCGTTTTCCATTAGCCATGACTCGTCGCGCGGTGTCGGCAGCAGTTCTGATTCTGCAACAATGAATCCACCTTGATCATGAAATTCGTTATTTCGAACGCTGTCCGTCGGGTTTGCGCGAGGCATCACCGATGGGTCAAAGATGGGGTAGGGTTTCATTTTGTCCAGCACCGCTTGTAGCTTGCGACGTGATCGGCGAGCCGATGGATCGTCGCTTGCGAGCATGATCGGATTCACTTCGAATGGATCGAGACGCGTGTTGTACAGTCGCCCGTCTTCGTGCAATTTGAATTCGCGATCGCGGGCCAAACGGATTAGCGCAAAACGATCTTTGTCCCAGCCCGGCCTTGGATCTTGATGAACGTAAACCCACTCGCGGGTGGATGCTTTGCCGCCTGTTAGCTCCGCGGCAAAGCTGATGCCATCGATAGGCTCTTTGACTTCGCTAGCAGTCCCAGCGATGTCCAAGATCGTCGGCAGAAAGTCAACCGAGTCGATCAAGCTCTTGCTTACTTTGCCAACCGGCGTCTTGCCTTTCCAGTGCGCGATCATCGGCACACGGATGCCCAAATCTGTTCCATAGCTCTTGCCGCCGCGGATTCGACGATCGCCCATCATGGACGCCACGCGATTGTTCGTGCCGTTGTCACTGTAAAACAGTACGAGCGTGTTTTCGCTAAGCCCCAATTCATCCAGTTTATCAATGACTTTGCCAACCATTTTGTCGGTATAGCGAATCATATCCGCAGCAAAAGGCGTTTCATCACTGTGTCGGCGTTCTGGATCCGACCACTCGGGGCTATCGGGCGTTGGCACCATAGGGTTATGCGGCAGTGCCATCGGGTAGTAAACAAAAAACGGTTGTTCGCGATTCTGCTGCATGAAATCGCCGATGAATTCGACCCACAGATCGGGACCGTATTTGCCTTGCGTGTCGGTACGCAATTTTCCATTTTCAAAGATAACCGGATCGGCATACCGAGAACCTTTGACTTCGGTGTGGCCGGTATGCCACAAGGAATACTGATCGTATCCGGCGTCCCGCACCCGCATGCCGGTGCTGCGCCTGAGTTCTGCGCCGGGGAAATCTGGCGGGTCGTAACTGGTCAATTGCCACTTGCCGGCAATGCAAGTCTTGTATCCTGCGCGTTGCATTTGATGCCCGAACGTATCGGCTTTCGGGTCCAAGATGCCGAATGATTTCCAGTTGCGATTGTTGTACTTGCCCGTCATCAATTGAATCCGAGTATTCGTACAAAGCGGCATCGCATAGGCATGATCGAATCGCAACCCGCCAGCTGCCAGTTGATCAAGCCGTGGTGTCGCGTAGGACGTTCCGCCATAGCAACCAACGGTCTCGTAACCCAAGTCATCAGCCAATATTAAAACGATGTTTGGACGGTCGGCGGCAATCGCAGCGGACGAAAGCGTTGCAACCAGCGCAGCAATGATCAGTTTTTGAAAGTTCATGACGGAATATCTTCGCTACAGGCAATCAGAGACGAGAATGGTAGGCCGTATCCAGCAAACTTTTAGTTTGCGCAGCTACGGCAGTCTTCAATCGCCCAGGGTCAGGTGTACATACCGATTATATCAACGATGATCTAAAAGAATTGACCGGCGCTGGTACTGCCACCTAAGAAAAACCATCACTAGTGGCTTGTGTTCGTAGTGCCGCCATCAAGGCGGAATTTTCCGGCTAAAGCCGGCACTTCAAACTTTGTTTGACGACTTTCGCTACGCGCTTTGACTACAGCTGCGTCAATCGGCCTTTACTATCGCCGATAGAATCGATGGGCGTTCCCATCACATCCAGCATCGAGAGGAACAAGTTGCCCATTGGCGTTTCGTCTTTCAACTTTATCAATCGATTCGTCTCAATCTTGCCGCCCGCGTTACCCGCCAACAAGATGGGAAGGTCATCGTGGCGATGCCGGTTTCCATCGCTAAGCCCACTGCCGTACAAGACCATCGATTGGTCAAGCAGCGTGCCGTCACCATCAGAAATCGAATCGAGTTTTTGCAGAAAGTATGCGTATTGCTCGACAAGGTACTCATCGACTTTTTGGATTTTGCTAACCGTATCCTTCTTGTTGCGGTGATGGCTCATCGAGTGGTGGGCATCCTTCACGCCAACCTCGGTGTAGCGACGGTTTCCGCCCGCGTTGTCCAGCATGAATGTTGCGATTCGTGTCGTATCGGTTTGAAATCCAACGGCCATCATGTCGAACATCAATCGCGCGCGTTCGCGGAACGATTCAACTCGCCCAAACGGGATCTCGATGTCCGGCAAAGCCGCCTGATCTTCAGTTTCAACACGAGCGATTCGCCTTTCGATTTCACGGACGCTTGTAAAGTACTCATCAAGTTTACGTTTGTCCGACTTTCCAACGCGGCCCATGATCTTTTCCGCATCGCGGCGGACAACGTCCAAGATACTTTTTCGTACCAAGTTTCGTTTTCGACGCTCACCCGCTTCGCCTCGCCCAAACATCCGATCGAAAACAGCGCGCGGCGTCGTTTCCTTTGGCATCGGTGTCGTCTCGTTGCGCCAGGAAATGTTGGACGAGTACGCACAGCTATATCCTGAATCACAGCTACCGGCATTGCGACTGGGTTCTAGCCCAAGTTCAATGGACGGCAATGCGGTTTCGCTTGCCAACGCGTTTGCGGCAACTTGATCTACAGAAATCCCTAGCTGAATATTACTGCTGGACTTCAATGGCCTTGCTGCAGTTAAGAATGGTGCCGCACAGCGGGCGTGATCTCCGGCACCATCTTTATGCGATCGCCCATTGTCGTGGGCAAGACCCTCGACCACATTCACCTTGGATTTGATCGGCGCGATCGACTTCAGCGTTTTTGACAGTTGCCAATTTCGCTCATCGCCCGTCGGCTTCCAGTCGGGAACGATCACACCGTTGGGAACAAAGACAAATGCCATGCGCACAGGTCGACTGGTCGCCTCTGCTGCAAAGGCACTCTTTGCGTACGGCGTCATCGCTTCGAGTAGCGGCAATCCCAGCGATGCACTGGCACCACGAAGAACCGTGCGACGGGAGATCATGCCACTTTGTTTTTTCGTATTGGTCATACTCAAATCCTACCCTGAATTCGGCAGCTGGTAATACTGAAAAGGTCGGCTCTTCGCGATCTCCAGAATCAGATCCTTCCAGCGATAGCCTTTTTTACGTGTTTTATCTGCAATTTCGTCGACGGTGCACCGATCCAAAGGCGTCAACTCCCGCCCAATCGCGAAAGTCAGCAGACGCTCAATAGTCGTTTTTGCAAATGCATCCTGCTCGGTTTTGCTTAGCATCTCACTCAACTCTAGAGCGCCGTCAAATTTTCTTCCGCCGGGGATCACACCCGTTGCATCGACTCCATCGGGGCGGAATCGGCCAATCGCGTCATACTGCTCCAGGCCAAAACCCAATTGATCCATGACCTTATGGCACGAAGCACAAGTGGCAGAAGCACGATGCAACTCCAACTGCTCGCGAAGTGACGCGTGCTGCGACGCCGTTTTCGTTTCCTCTAACTCGGGAACTCCCGGTGGTGGATCCGGTGGCGGCGTGCCAAGAATGTTTTGCAAAATCCACTTGCCGCGTTTCACTGGCGACGTTCGATTCGGGTTGCTGGTAAGTGTCAGTACGCTGGCGTGCGAGAGAATGCCGCGGCGTTTTGTACCGGCCAGCGACACCCGCTGAAACCCATCGGAATGTTTGATGCCGTAGTGCTTGGCAAGTGCTTTGTCGACGAAAGTAAAATCCGCCGTTAGTAGTTCAGCGACCGGGCGATTTTTACGAACACTATGAATGAACAGCATTTCTGTTTCGCGCTGCATCGACGACAGCAGTTTTGGATCAAAATCTTTGAAGTGATCCGTGTCTGCCTCATGGACCTCTAAGTTTCGTAGTCCAAGCCACTGGGCTGCGAACTGAGTCGCCAACGCATCTGAACGTTTGTCGTCGATCATCCGCCTGACTTGGTATTCCAAGCTCTTGTCGATTCGCGAACGCTGTGCCTCGCTTAGCAAGCTATTGTCCGGCGTGCTTGACCAAATGAAATAGGCAAGTCGAGTTGCAATTTGAAAGTCAGTCAATCGTTGGTCAACTTGGCCTTTCTTCGGCTTCCAATCTTTCGGAGGCGATTCAACGCGAAACAAAAACCGCGGAGAGCAAAGCATGGCACTAATCGCGACCTGCATGCCACGAGTAAATGATTCGTCACGATCGGTAACCTCCTTGACCAATCGAGTGTAGGGCTCAACATCTGCATCGTCGATGTTTACCCGAAACGCTCGACGCAATAACGGCTTCAGGCAATCGCGAGCAGCTGGTTCAACATCGTTCGCACGATACGATTGCCGTTTCAGGATCTCGAATTGCTTGGGCGGATACGCTTCCGGGGGAATACGTTTCGGGCCATTGATTTCGACTTCGCGAATCATGAATGAAAAGCGTTTGGTATCAAGACTTTTCGCTACCTTCAGTGGTACTCCGATCTGCTTGCGAGTCCCGTCAATGTCTTTTGCATTCACATCGATCCGTGACTTACCGTTAACGAGCTTGGTGTCCTCGGATGACGCTTTGACGACGATCTGTTGTTTGCCTTTTTTGAGTTCCGCGTTGAACTCGAACCGGACGGAACTACCGCCACCGCCGTAGTACATCAATTTTCCGTTGCCAATCAACAGTCCATCAGTTTGGTAGACTCCAACACGCGATGGCTCATGATTCTTTTCCGAGTTGCCACCACGAACTTTAAAGCGATAGGAACCAGGATGAGGAACGTTGATTTCAAACCAGACAAAACTTTTCGCGTCCAGGAACCGTCCGCTGAATCGACCGGTTTGTGATTTCCCCACCACAGCCATCTGCTCGGCTGGAATCTCTGTATCCAGTCTGGCAATCGATTTTGGATCGATGATAACTCGCGAAGCCACGTATTCGGCAGCGTCCAAGTATTTTTCGATCATCGTTGGTGTCAGTGAAAGCACATCACCGTTGTTGTCGAACCCACCGCCTACTTCATCCGATGGAAAATCAGCTGCCGGTTTTAGATCCAGACCGAACAGATCGCGAATCGTGTGGTTGTATTCAGCACGATTCATTCGCCGAGCCGTCACGCGTCCTGGTCGTGGGGTCAGGTCACAAGACACTGAATACAAAGCGTCTTCGAGCAGGCGGACCAATTTTTTGCGTTCGTCATCGGTTGGCAGATCGGAATCTTCGGGCGGCATAGCACCAAACCGAACCATGTCCAAAACCCGTTTCATCGAAGAACGACTTTCGCTGCTGGACAGATCTGCGAATGTGTCAAGGTTCAGTTCGCCTTCTTGCGAATCGGCGTTGTGACAGTCTGCACAGAACTTTTGCATCAGCGGCCAGCCATCTGTAACCCATCGCCCTTTGTTTTTATCGGGAGCGTCATCTGCAATGGCGACAGGTGCGACACTGGCAACAAGCAACAGAACGATCAATCGATCGATCACAAGAGATTCTCGTAATTGGTGGCGGGACTTGCAGGCATTGCAAGCGGGATGGGGAGCCTTGATTGTAACTCAAATGCAAAGATTTTTCATCAGCAAACACCACAGCCACAGGGCAAAGCGTTGTTTCAAGCTGAGATGTCTGAGGAAAATGGTAACCCGACGCGTCTTGAAGTTACGATTCTTCCGCCACCCTCCCGCTTGCGGGAGGGTCGGACGCGGTAGCGGCCGGGGAGGGCCCTCTCCGGGCCTGAGAGCCCGACTCGCCCGACTCGCCCGCAAGCGGGAGAGTGAAATCTGATGTCACGTTTTCACCTTGGTGGTTTACTTATTCAGATTCGTTTTTCCTGGTGAAAATCGCACCTTCAAAACTCACGCGTCGGGTTACCAAAAATGACCGCGAATCGAAAACGGATTTGGCCTTATTGCCGAAAGTCTTGGCGACATCCCCACCGTGTTTTACCGAGAATCCGATTTGCTATGACGCAAACTTGGCCACAAAAAAGACCAGCATCTGTCTTTACACCGCGGTCCTAGCCTTGTTATTGCTGGAGTGTTCTAACGATTTTTGCTAGCCGATCGATCCGCTATTCGGAGAGTTGTGATGTGCACTTCGTTTTTAGCTCTACTGTTGATTGCTGCCGCTCCCGGCGACGACACTGATTCGTTGTTTCGGCAGCGCGTTGACATGATCGAATTGAATCATTTTGTCGACGAAGAAGGGCGCGAGGTGTTTCAACAGGTCATTTTTTATGACTGGTCAAAAACGCATAAACGGTTCCACGTTCGCGCATGGAAATTGATCAAGAAACCGTCGCATCTCCCAACGCAGCACTGGAATCCAGACTGCTACCAATGCACTTGGCACGAGAAAGATATGCTACGCCAAGTATGGGCTCCGAAGATGCGGGAGACTTGGTCGCAGCGTGACCCTGAAAGGGCCAACCGAAAACTGCTGCCCGAGGGCCAGCGCATTCCGCTGTGGCCAAAAAAACGCATCGCAGCCAAAGCCGTCACGGCTCGCTAACCTTGGCCCATCAACGTTTCGCCAAGCGCAGAAACGCTTGGTCGATCGCATTTGCAGTGCCTGACAATTGCAAAGGCTGAATGTTGGCTTTCGCAATCGATGCACGACCACGCCGTACATGCTCGTCTTGCAATTCCTGGATCTGGCTAGCTGCTTCGTCGATCGTCTCGTACAAAAATTCGTTCGGCACCAACTCAGGATAGCTCAACCGATTCGGCAAGACAGGTACCGCGCCAGCATGAATCGCTTCGCAAACAGCGATCCCAAAAAATTCGTGGTCCGCTGTTGAAACAACCACATCCATTTTGCCAAGCGACTGCCAGTAGCTGTCACGATCTTCCGCGTATTGATCAACGCTAATCAAGTGCTGAAATTTTGCACGGACTGCTTGAAGTTCAGCACACGATTCTTGCCGTCCGCCAAGCAACACCAGCCGGAACGCAACCCCACGTTCTACCAGCGTCTCTAGCAAACGGAGAAACAAGTCGGGCCGCTTGTCATACTCCCATCGTGAGACCCATCCGATTGTTAGCTCAGGATTCGCTTCGTTGCGCGGTGGCAAATCGCGGGGCGGTTCGAAGCCCGGCGGAAACACATGGCACTTGTCGCGCAACAGCTGAAAGTCGTGAACAGATTTGCTGTCAGGCATCCGCCGCACGAACGATTCACTATGCTCAAGAAAACAGGACAAGTGATGATTGGAGTTGAACCAATTTTCGCGTGACGTCAGCGCCGTCAGCAAATTGGTGTAGCCATAATGGAAATCCACCCGAGCGTGAGGTGACGTCGGATACGTCCATTGGCTTTCGTGAAAATAAGTGACAATCGGAAGTTGACAAATCTCTGTAAGTCGATTTTGCGCCGCCATGCATCCCAGCCACCCTGGCACGTCTAGCATGTCACTGCAAAGAATAGCGTCGGGCAAGCCAGCACGTTCGATATGCTGGCTGACCTTTTCAGCAAAGTCCAACGGCGAACATCGCATTCGCCACTTCCAGTGAACAGCAGGCCCGGTCAGCAGAGTCCATTCATGGCAACTGTTTTGCGCCAAGCCTTCCAAGAACGCTCGGTGGCTACCGCCAAAGTATGGTTCCAACGCAAGAATCTTCATGCAAACAATATTGCAAGACGAAGTAGCTTTCGCCAGTAGTTGTTTGGAGTTGCGCTTTTACGTCAGGCATTGGTTTTTGGTAACCCGAAGCGTGAGA
>CAYNNP010000118.1:0-19644 GCA_964398215.1 uncultured Pirellulaceae bacterium
GAATCGGCAATTGATGATCGATTGGATTCGCTCGACTCCCTCACCCCCAGCCCCTTTCCTTCAACAAGTTGAAGGAGAGGGGAGCCAGAAGGGAGAGGAGCAAAAGTAAAGAGTGACAACCCCTGGGGCCAGCAAAGTTCAGCGAACTGAAGGAGAGGAAAGCCAGTGTGGATTGGTTCTGCAGAATCTTCGCCGGGCATATCAATTGTATGTACAATACTCTGTTTACTTTGGCGCCTTCGAGAGCCTTTCATGCAGGAAGATAAAATCGACGCTCAGATGTCTGATTTTCTGTCAGCGCAGGTGGTCGTTTTTGATTGGACTCCAGGTGCGGATCCTGAAGTGACGTGCGTGTCTGCCAATGTAGCGGGTTTGCTTGGCTGTGAAGCCGTTCCGCAAAACTTGTCACTCTCGAAGTTCATTGCTGCGCAGGATCGTGACAGGTTCATGCTTGAACTGGGGCAAATTCAGGAAGCACCCGGGACGGTTGGGCATGAAGCGTTTCGTCTGTTGCTTCCCAATGATCTGACTCGTTGGGTTCATGCACAAAGCTGTCTTGGCCCGATTGATGGCAGCTACCGTACGTTTGTTTTTGCGCACGATGCGATTCATCATTCCGAGTCTGCGCGTGAGGAAAGTGAAGCCCGGTATCAACAGATCTTTGACACGAACCTCGCCGTCAAGTTGTTGATCGACCCTGCCGACGGACGGATTCAAGAAGCCAATCAGGCTGCGGCGCGTTTCTATGGTTACTCGCGCAAGCAACTTGAGCAGATGAATATCTCGGCCATCAATATGTTGTCCGATTCGGAGATTGCACAGGAGATGAGTCTCGCGCGAACAGAGGAACGATTGTTTTTCAATTTCCGACATCGCTTGGCATCGGGTGAAGTCAGAGATGTCGAGGTGTTTTCCGGACCGGTGACTTGGCAGCAATCACGGTTGCTCTATTCAATCGTGTTCGACGTCACCGAACGTAATCGAATCAGCGAGTCGTTGGAGGAAAAGCAAAACGATCTAGGACGGACTCTAAAGGAGTTGCAGTTGGCGCAGAAACAACTTGTTCAGAGAGAGCGCCTAGCAGCGGTCGGCCAATTCACGGCCGGCATCGCTCATGATTTTAATAACCTGCTAACTGGGATTTTGACGACGGCAGAATTTATGAAATTGTCGGACAACTTGACCGACGAACAGCAGGATGACGTAGACGTGATTGTTCGCTCGGGGGAGCGAGCGGCCAGTATGATTCGCCAGTTGCTGGACTTTTGCAGCCAGTCCAGTTCAGAATGTCATGCGGTGGATCTTGGTGCGCTGGTACACGAGTCAGCAGCCTTTTTGCGCAGCTCTATTCCAGACACCATTACGTTGCGACTGCAAGTGGACGACGATCAGAGCGTCCACGCAAATGCGACGCAGCTTCAGCAGGTACTTACGAATTTGATATTCAACGCTCGTGACTCGATGCCCGACGGAGGGGAGCTGTCGGTTTCGGTTCGCGAAGTGACGATCGACAATAACGAACAAGAGCGCTGCGCACTTTGTCAGGCGAATCTGTCTGGTAACTGGGTGCGTTTGGAAGTTGCTGACATGGGGCACGGCATTGAGATCGAAGATTTGCCAAGGATCTTTGAACCGTTCTTTACATTGAATCGATCTAGACAAGGATCGGGTCTGGGGTTGGCGCAGGTTGCGGGAATCGTGAATCAACATGACGGTCATATCGCAGTCAGCAGCAGTCCCAAAAATGGTACGGCATTTCGGGTTTACCTTCCGCCGCACAGCAATCCTTTGACGCCATCGGAAGCTGCGATCGACGCTGAAGCCCCACGCCTGGGAGGCGGGCAGAGAATTTTATTAGTAGAAGACGAGCCGGTCGTGCGCCATGCGGTAGCCAAAATGCTTAGTTACCTCAATTACCAAGTCGTTTTATCAAGTGATGGGCAAGAGGCGATTGAGATTTTTCAGAATGATTCGGATTTCGACCTCGTCTTGTCCGACATCGTGATGCCAAAGATGGATGGGCTCAAGCTACTTGCTCGCTTGAAGGAATCGCGACCGACGATGCCCGTGGTCCTAATGAGCGGCTACCCTGCAGTCGATGACGATCAGTCGCGCGCGGACATGAATGTTAGTTGGCTGACCAAGCCGCTGAACTTGCATGAGCTTGCGGAGGCTATCGAAACAGCGCTAGGCGTTGTGTGAGTCTCATGGGCGTTTGATGGCATGAACCCGAGCATTGAAAGTTAATCTTGCACGGTAAATATGATTCGCCGATATGCATGCAGGCTTGGTTCGCCGTCATCGCTGACGTCCAGGATGATGTGAATCTTGTCGTGATCGTAGCGCGCTTTCGGAACCACAAACGAGACCTCTTCTGTATCTGCGCCCGTTAGTTGGACGGACCATGATCGACGTTTGTGAGCGACGTCGTACTCGGCTTCGGGATAGTGAAACCAGCGGTACGTGAGTTTGTTGTGATCCGGATCTGTTGTTCCCGCGGCGCTAATTTTGATGCGCTGGCCTGGGCTGACATTGCGGCGAAGGACTTGCTTTGTCTTGTTACCGTCGACGACAACCACCGGATTGTGGTTCGCTTCGGCGGGGTCTTTGACACACCAATCCATCCGCGCCGCAAAGTCGTGTTGGTAGGCGACTCGCCAGCGCCAGATTGTAGCCTGAGCACTTGCATGAATCTTTCCGTCGGGAAGCGTGACGGCGTCGCGGCCATCGGTCCAGATTGGACCGTTACCAGAGGCTACTTTTCTGAATTCGTAGCGACCGCCCCAGCCTCCATAGCCAGGACTGATATGATTGCCGAGTCCATTGTTGATCAGGATCATGAACGTTGGCGAGTCGCTTTCCATGATGTATTCAGTGGGCAAGTACGTTTGGCCAAGCGGGCCATGTTCTTCGCGAACGTGTTTTTTTAACCAGTCGTTCCCGACAAGATCCATTCGATAGCCCGGACCATTCATAAAGAAATCGTCGCCGGAGATGCCGGTCCAGGTGGCTCGGTGGTAGTCTTTGAAACTTTGGCCGCTCGGGCTGACGATGTAGAACAGCTTTGGAAATGTGCGCCGCATCCACTCGCCGGAATCGTCCTGGTCACTGATTGTGTAGACGCGCAGTTTGGCAACGAACTGATCAAGCTCTTCTTTGCTGCGTTCTTTTTTTACACGCCACAATGCCTGTGCCAAGCAGTTCGTTCCACCCCACGCAGCGACCCAGATCGGTCTCGAATCATCAGCATCGACAACTTTGATGATATGGCGTGAGCCTTCTGAATCGTTGTCCTCGCCGACACCGGTCATGCCGTACTTTGGCTTGCCGTCTTTGACGCGTTCTCGCAGATACTGTGCGGTTGGAAACCCTTTGGCGTGCTTGGCAAGTTGGTTTTGAACTTTGCCGTAGGCATCCACACAGCGATGGATGTTCTTTGAAACAGTCTTATCACGAAGCCACGTGGACGTTGTGGCTATCATTCCTTCCACATCGTATTCGTTGGAATACACCAGAAATCGCACCAACGATTGTTGATCATCCGGTTCGTTGGTGATGTCGGTCAGGACGATGATCCGCGGCTTGGACTTGGGCGTGTCATCACTGCGCTGTGCGGATACAGACACGCACACAAGAAGGCTGGCAAAAAAAGCTACCGATTGGATATGCATATTAGTTAGGCGAACGGCGCACAAGTTAGTACCTGCGTAGTGGAAGTCATCAACAGCTTGTTTACTGAGCCGACGGCGCTAGCCGCGGGCCTTGCGGTGATAACGCAACCGTTCGAGGCCCGTGGCTAGCGCCAGCGGCTCACAGAAATAGTCAGCCAAGAGCATTGTTTCGGCAAACTCTTAAACCACTAATGTAGTTAGTTAGCCTTGTTCATCATCACTGAGAACTGCCATGAACGCTTTCTGGCTGATTTCGACGTTCCCGATCGCCTTCATGCGTTTCTTGCCCTCTTTTTGTTTTTGCAGCAGTTTGCGTTTTCGCGTGATGTCGCCGCCATAGCACTTGGCAGTCACGTTCTTTCGCATTGCCGGCACCGTTTCGCGAGCGATCACGCGACTGCCGATAGCTGCTTGAACCGCAACCTCGAACATGTGCCGCTCGATTTCCTTTTTAAGCTTCTTTGCAACCGCTCGGCCGCGGCGGTCAGCATCGGCTCGATTGCAAACAATGCTAAGTGCATCGACACGTTTGCCATTGACCATGATATCCATTCGGCAAAGATTCGCGGGCTCGAAACCCACCATCTCGTAGTCCAATGTCCCGTAGCCGCGCGTGCAGCTTTTGATTTTATCATGCAAATCGTAAACGACTTCTGCGAGCGGGATGTCGTACGTCAACATCGCACGGTTTGCTCCCAAGTACTCTTGGCTTTTCTGGATACCGCGGCGCTCCTGAGACAGCTTCATCACTGATCCGATGAATTCATCCGGAACGATAATGTTGCATCGCACGATCGGTTGTCGGAATTCTTCGATGTCACCTGGATCGGGAACATCTTGCGGCTTGTGAATGCTGATAATCTCGCCGCGCTTATTGGTGATTTCGTAAGTCACGTTTGGCGCTGTTTGGACCAAATCGATATCGGCTTCGTTCTCAAGTCGCTGTTGGATGATTTCCATGTGCAATAGCCCAAGAAAACCACAGCGAAAACCAAACCCCAGCGCGTCACTGGTTTCCGGTTCGAACTCGAAACTGGGGTCGTTCACCGCCAAGCGTTCCAGCGCGTCGCGCAATTCGCTAAAGTCCTGGCCATCGCTGGGAAACAGCCCACAGTAGACCATTCGTTTTGGTCGCGAGTAGCCTGGCAGTGGCTGTGCGGCATCGTCACCCGGAACACTGACAGTGTCACCGATGTGAACGTCACCTAGGCTTTTGATATTGCAAATCAGGTAGCCGACTTGTCCGGCCCGTAGCTCGTCGCAGGGCTCACGTTGCGGCGCAAAACGTCCGAGTTCAACAACGTCATGATTCGACTCAGCACGCAAGAACCGGATCTTCTGTCCTTTACGAACGGTTCCTGCCATCACGCGGACGTAAGTGATCGCACCGCGATAGTCGTCATAATTTGAGTCAAACACCATCGCTTGCAAAGTCGCTGCGGCATCACCCGATGGCAATGGAACATGTTCGATAATTGCATCGATCAAACCATCGACACCTTCACCTGTTTTTGCGCTCACACGGACGCATTCTTCGGGGTCGGTTCCCAAAGAATTCATCATCTCTTCGGCAACTTCGTCTGGACGTGCGTGATTCAAATCAATTTTGTTGATGACCGGAATGATTTTGAGCTCGTGTTCCATGGCGGCATACGCATTAGCAACCGTCTGAGCTTCGACGCCCTGGAAGGCATCCACCAACAACAGCGCACCCTCGCAACAAGCCAGCGACCGAGAGACTTCGTATTGGAAATCGACGTGACCAGGCGTGTCGATCAAATTCAATTCGTAGTTCTTGCCACCGCGTTTGAACTGCATCGCAACAGCGCGGGCTTTGATCGTGATGCCTCGCTGTCGTTCCAGTTCCAAATCATCCAGCAGCTGATCTTTCATCTCACGAGTGCTGACCGTTCCAGTGTGTTCCAGCAATCGGTCGGCCAACGTGCTTTTGCCGTGGTCGATATGGGCAATGATGCAAAAATTTCTGATCTCAGTTGACATATATTTTCGTTTTCGTTGCTTCAAATGACCGGAGTTGTGAGATTGCCCGCCATGTATTCCTTACGGGCATAACCGGCGACGCCCAAGTATCCCGCATGGGGGCCGAGTTGGGCAAACGATATCGTCGTTCCTTGGAAGACGTTTTCAAAGGTGCGACCACGGAATTCTTCGACGACTTTCGATAAAAACCGCTGCCCAATCCGACATTCGGGTCCCCCAAAGTTCATCGCACCCCCTAAAACGACACTACCGCTGTCTAAGATGTGGATGATCGACGTAATGCCAATCCCCAGCCACATGGCCGTTTCGTCGATGATTGCCAGCGACAGAGTGTCGCCCTGAATAGCGGCTTCGTAGACACCCTTGGCAGAAATCGATTCTCGGTCCAAGCAACTTTTGTTTCCGTCGGCCAATTTTTGTTTTGTTCTTTCGACGACTCCACTGGCCGATGCGTATGCTTCGAGTTGTCCGCGGCCGCCTCCCCAGGCACACAGTCGCGCATCAGGCGATGGATCGACAATCATGTGTCCACATTCGCCACCAAAGCTGTTCACGCCGTCAACCAATTCTCCATCAACAATCACTCCCGCCCCGACTCCTGTTCCCAAAGTCAGCAACGTCATCGAGCGATCGTCTCTTCCACTGCCAAGCCAGAACTCGCCGTAGGCAGCCGCATTGGCATCATTTTGGAACGCAACGGGGCGGCCGATTGATTGGGAGACTGCGTCGCGGATGTAAAATCCTTTCCATGTTGGCAGTTGTGGCGGCTCAACCAACAGACCTTTTGGAATATCCATTGGCCCAGGAGTACCAAGTCCCGCAGCGACGACAGACTCCGACACGCCAAGATTGTCTTCTGCATCCAGGATTGTTTTTGCTATACGATCAACAGCCTCCTGAGGACCACGGGCTTCCTGGGTTGGTATGCTGTCGTAGAAAATTGATTGCCCCAAATCGTCCACCAAGCCAATCTTGATTCCCGTTCCACCGATATCGATACCCCAGAACAGTGGTTTCACTGCTTGCACCGCCTTGGTTATGACTGGGTTGTTGGACATCGATCCACTGTTATTGTTGGATGAGATGGGGCAGAGAAAGTTCGTGAGTATAGGAATGAACTCCAGTCACCACAACGAACATTTTCCAATCGATTTGCAGCCAAGAACCGTCATCGACAGCGAGTCGTCTACATGAAAGTTGTTTTCTTGACCGCTGGCGCTGCTGGCATGTATTGCGGTAGTTGCATGCATGACAACGCTCTCGCACGCGAAATGCGACGGCAAGGTGCGGACTGCTTGCTGCAACCGGTCTACACGCCTATTCGAACCGATTCCAAAAGCGTTGCTGACGATCAAGTTTTCTTTGGTGGCATCAATATTTATTTGTTGCAACAGATGCCCTGGTTGCGGCGTGTTCCGCGCGTGATACGTGGCGTTCTGGATTGGCCGCCACTGATTGGCTGGGCTACAAAGCGAGCGCATTCCACGGACGCATCAAAACTTGGTCGGCTTTCCGTTTCGATGCTAAAAGGCAAACGCGGCCGACAACGCGTCGAAGTCAAACGGTTTGTTGATTGGTTGGAAACCGAAATCAAACCGGACGCGATTGTATTGAGCAACTTTTTGATCGGCGGAGCCATTCCCGAGATCCGCCGGCGCTTGCCAGATATTCGTGTGTCCGTTGTGCTTCAGGGAGACGATATTTTCTTAGACCATTTGATGGAGCCGTATCGGGAACAGGCGATCAAGTGCTGCCAGGATTTGGTTTGCGATGTCGATGACTTTATCGTCAACAGTCGATTCTATGCAGACAAGATGGGCGGACTGATGAAGATCCCTGACCAAAAACTTCACGTCCATCCGCTTTCGATCGACCTAGCACCTTTTCAAGATTTAGACGAGGTCCAGCGCACCGAAAACGAATTTCGCTTGGGGTATTTTGCTCGGATTGCGCCTGAGAAAGGACTCCATTTCTTGGTCGATGCGTTCATTGAACTTGCGTCCAAGCCCGAGCATCAGGATCTGACGTTGCACGCTGGCGGTTGGCTAGGAGCAGCTAATCAAGATTACTTTCAAACGTTAAAAGATAGACTTGCGTCGGCGGGTCTAGCTCAGCGATTCACTTACCACGAAAGCCCAGACTTAGAGGGCAAGGTCAATTTGGTGCGCTCGTTTGATGTGTTGTGTGTGCCAACGGAATACGAAGAACCGAAAGGGCTGTTCGTTTTAGAATCACTGGCAGCGGGTGTGCCGGTCGTCCAGCCCAATCATGGCGCGTTCCCTGAACTCATCGAATCGACGCAAGGTGGGCTTCTGTTTGACGCCGGAAGTAAATCGGCATTTTGCGAACAGATAGTACGTATTAAATCTGACGATGCGACCCGCAAATCACTTGCCGAACATGGAGGACGCAACGTGAGAGAAAAGCACTCGATCGAAATCGCTGCGCAGCGACTGATGGATCTATTGTCAAGTCAATGACACCGGCGTGAGCGATTGGCCCGATCCAAACTCGCAACCTGCGTTTGATCTTTCATTCCATAGAGGTTGCAGAGGATTGATCTGCTTCCATGATTTTGTCCTGCAGCTTTTCGATGAATTCCTCTCGATGAATCGGTGAAATCAAATGGCTTCTTCGGTTCGTCGTGATCAATAGCCGGTGCATCGAGAGAGCCGGACCGCTACGAAGACTGGATGATTTTTGCACGCTAACGATGTCCTTGTAGGCAACTCGGTAGCGAAACAAACCTGCGCGTATCGACAACTGTTCTGCGCTCAATGTGTACTTGCAGGGGTAAACCAACAGAATAGTGAATAAGAAAACTGACAGGCCAACCAATAGAAGTGTCAATGCATCTCCTGGTTGCCCGCGTTGCCAAAAAACAAATGCAAGAACAAAAGACATCAGCGGCGAGATCGCGATCATTGCGGCGACCCATGCATCAACCTTGGACGGATAAACGTAGTCGATTGGCACCTTGGTCATCGTGTTCAAATTGGTTCCTCAGGTGTGCTTTCGGCGATTGGTGAAATGTCATCCAGGTCATCGATATCCATTTCCTCGTCCATCGTTGCAACGGCTTCAGCCATGGCCGATGCAAAGGCTTGAATTTCATCGTGTTGTGTGCGGCTGATGCGCAAGTGACGGACGATTGGCTTCGTTTTTTTATCGAACTCGCCATCTTTACCATGCTTCAACACGACGCCAACTGCCGAAACAAAATCGCTGTTCTCGCATGTGGGGCAGGTTGCAACTTGTAGTTCAACGTACTGCATCGAATCGACAACCAGTTGCAGTTTTTTGACCGCGTCCAAGTCACCGGTAGAGAATTTGTCCCATGCGGGATCATCGGGCGCGACAGGTAGGTTTGCCAAATCCACTGTCTCGTTGGTCCACTCATCGCAGTCTTCACAGAAAGGTGCACTGCCGAATTTGCCGCGTGATGAAATGGCTGTACCAAAAATGATCAAAGCCTCCAGTGCCCACAAAATGCAAACACCTATTCCTTTCAGCTTCTTGCCTTTGCCGACTGACCATATTCCATTGTCGTGAATTATCTTCGCCCAACGATAAATGTTCTTTGGCGCGAATCCTTCCAGTGCGTCCACTGCCGCGTTGGGAACATTCAGCGCGCCTTTGCGAAGTCCGAACGCCGTATGATGGACGGCCCAAGATGCGTAGTAACTGGTAGCGCTGACCAGCAGAATGACCAAAAAAACTGCTAGTCGACTGCGGAACTTTGCTTTGTGGCAAACGATCGCGGAAAGACCACCCAGGGCGCCGCCGAAAAACAGAGTTACGACGACACGGATTTTCATGAAGGGCAGGTAGACGATGCCAAACGAGTACAACACTCCCATCACAATTGCGAATGGGATCAAAGCGAACGCGACAAGCAACATCCCCTTGGCAGGGACTTTTCCACTGTGTTTGTAGGTTTCGCCAGTACGTGTTTTGCCAAGTTTGTTCGGGACGGAACTCATGAATCTGCTTTTCGGTCGAAGCCTTCGGTCTTTTCTGACATCAGTCACTATAACTGGTGTCGCCCATCTCTTCACTGTCAGTCTGGTGGCTTGTCATTTTGATTCGCGAGCTAACTAGCTTGGGAACGATCACAGAAATCGTGATCCCTACCCCCAGGGCAACGATTCCACTGATCAGTCGTAGGAGGTTTTGATTTGCGGCGCCAACATCCGACATCACACTACCGCTATGGACCCATAAAATTTGAGGAACCCCTCCGACGATAGCCGCCAACAGAAACGGACCGAATCGAGCCCCGACGGCACCCATTGTGTAGCTAATCAACATAGTCGGGATTGGCGCTAGGCGGATCAAAAAATGAAGTCCAAATCCGGCGTCACGACCAACTTGGGAAACTGCTTTTAAAATCGACCCTGATTCTTCTTTGCAAATTCGAATTTGAATCGAACGATAAAGCCACCACCTACCGATGAAATAGTTCATTGCAGCAGCAACGCTGGCGATGATGAACATCAAGCTTGCGCCAACCGCCGTCCCAAACATTGCGCCAGCGACCAAGGAAAGTGCCGTTTTCGGCAAGATCATTGACATTAGAGCAATGCCAATTCCGATGAACATTATTGGCGCCCATTGTCCCGCGCTTTCGAGCCATGTCTTTAGGTGCTCGGTTCGATAGCCGGCCAAGATGATGCTGGCGCCAGTAATGACTAGCGTCAGAGGCAGTAAAAATCGAATGGATCGGATTGGTTTACTCGATTAAAAAGTGAATGTTCATCTGGTTGCTTCTGGCCGTCGATGCACACCATAATGTCGTCGCCAGTTTGATTTTTGGAAAGACGCAATCGCTAATTTCTGATCAACAACGAAAGCTCTCTGGATTTTGATGAACCCACAAGCGACAAAGGACCAATCGGATCGACTGCGGTCCAGCGCAGATTGGTTGCCGTTTGGATGGTGTAATTTGTGGCGAAATCCGTTTGGCGAATTGACCCGAACCGAACGTGCCGATTTGGCCGTGGTTGATCTTCAGCCGTTTGTCACACACGCCACGCAGGATCACACGGCTGTGCAGATGATTGGCGGTTGTGGCCGTGGCAAGACGACACGAATGTTGGCGATTCATCGAAAATTTACTGATTCGTCTTATGTCTATCTGCCCGAGGATGCTCCGTGCCCGCCGATCGCTGAAGGCAATCCTGTCTTGATCGATGAAGCTCAGCGGTTGCCACGTCGTGTGCGGCGTGCCATTTTCGCAACCGGCATTCCTTTGATCCTGGCAACCCACCGCGATCTGACATGGCCGCTGCGCCGGGCTGGTTACCAAGTCATAACGATGCGCATCGGATCCAACAACGACACAAGCTTGGTACACACGGCGATGAATCGTCGCATCCAAGCCTCGGCATTAAATCCTTGTGATGCGGTTCCTGAATTGACTGTAGAAGACGCGCAGCAATTGTCGCGAAAATTCGGTAGCAATATTCGGGCAATGGAAAGTTATTTGTACGACGTGGTTCAAACCCAGGTGAATGGAAATGGCCAAATGCGATTTATCGATTGAACTGGATCAGGCGAAAACGTTGCACCTTGGTGGAGGCAAGATCGCAGGGGTGTTGCGTGTGAACGCTGACAAGGACGTGAACTGCAAGGGCCTGGAAATCAAAACGGTTTGGCGGACCCACGGCCGCGGTAACGTGGCGATGGGTGAAGCCGACGCGCAAACTGTTTTCGCTGGCCAGTGGCGGGCTGGCCAACAGGAAGAGTATCCATTCGAGTTGCAGATCGCCGAATGGCCGCCAAGCTACCATGGTGGGTTTCTCAATATTGATCACTACGTGGAAGCGCGCGCAAAAATTCCCTGGGGTTTTGATCCGAAAGCGTCTGAGCCGTTCTTGATGCAGCCAACATGTGGGCCCGACGGCGCGAAAGTAGCCGCTTCAGGCGCGAACCAGGTGGCTGGTAAAATTGGATGCATCATCGGTGCAGTTTTCGCCTGCGTGTTTCTATGCTTTGGCGTTTTGGCAGTGGCATCAGGTAACTTATTCTTTTTGCCATTCCTTATGGTTCCAGTTCTGATTGGAGGCGGCATTTGGTTCTTCAGAGTATTTCTTCCCAAACGAGCACTGGGCGAAGTCAAGTGTGAACTCGTTGGTGAAAAATTCTCACCAGGTGAACAGATTGTTGGCGAATTGTATGTGCGACCAAAGAAGAATGTTTCGATCAACGGCATTTCAATGTTGTTTTCAGCACAAGAAGTTTGTGTCAGTGGCAGCGGCTCGAATCGTACAACTCACCGCAACCCATTCTTTGAAAAGAACGAGCTATTGCAGGAAGCAACTGTCTTGCAAGCAGGGGTAGAACATCGATTTCCTATCAACGTCGCTCTGCCTGCTGATGCTCCTTACAGTATCGACTTGAGCGACAACAATGTGACTTGGACAACCAGTCTTCGTGTGGATATACCGCGCTGGCCTGACTGGACAAAAGAGCTCAAAATTCTGGTCGTTCCAAGTGGCGAGCCAATCACTCCGGCGGCGGCCGCTGTGCCGGACGAATCGACCACGTCCGCACCGTCAGGTGGAATCACGTTTGCCGAAACAGCCTCGCACCTGTGGGCAGTTCGTGATGACGCTGACCAAGTTGATGCGCTGGTTGCTGCGGTGACCGGGTTGTCGCTAAATCTAGAAGCTTACGTGGAACGTCGCTTGCTTTATTCGGGCAAAGAAGACCCCCATGTGTTTGATGACGGGTACGCCGTTTGGGCCAAGCACACCGATCCTCCGTTGCCTCTGGTGCTGTACGTTCCTCACAGTTTGGCTGACGAGTTCGAACACGCTGGCCGGGATTTGTGGTCGGGCCGCGGCACCATCTTGGGCTGGGACAATGACCACCGCCGATTGCAAATCAAACTGGAATCCTAGGTTTTTTTGCACTCACAACCAGTATCGAGAGAATTCGTGGACAAGCTTCTCCCGCAAGAAGCGTCTGGATTTGTTTGCTTGCTTTGGTCTGCCGTTCTGGGTTCCCCCTTCAAACAAAGATCGATCAATGTGTAGACTGATTGCTACCTGAATAGTGATCAATAGTACTGTTTTGTACTGGTTGAACCACAAATAAAGACGGAAGCGTTTTTCAATTGGTCCCCGAGCAACTTATGTCATCGAATTCACGTCGTGTCGTTATCACCGGAGTCGGCGTCGTCAGCCCCCTAGGACTGGATGCTAGAGTGATGGTCGATCGCCTGCGCGCGGGCGATAGCGGAATCAACCCGTTGCAGCGAGTGCCGCAAGAAGTTTTGAGTATCAACCATGGCGCAGAGGCGCTCGACTTCACGGGCGAAATCGCGAACTATGGTGAGATCGACAAGAAGGTCGGAAAAGCGATTCGCAAAGGGCGCAAGATGATGTGCCGCGACATTGAAATGGGAGTTGCATCTGCTCAGCTTGCCCTGCAAGATTCACAGCTTCAGTCAACCGAGGAAACGCGCGGCCGCATCGGCGTCACCTACGGAACCGATTACATCATGTCGGTGCCAGACGAATTGAGCGACGGTGTCAAGCAATGCATGGACGATGACGGCAATTTCCAATTCGAGAAGTGGGGTACTGCTGGCCTGGATAAAGTCAATCCATTGTGGCTATTGAAGTACCTGCCCAATATGCCTGCTAGCCATATCGCAATCTACAACGACCTGCGCGGCCCCAACAATTCGATCACATTGCGTGAAGCGAGCCCTGGCTGCGCGATCATGGAAGCGCACTCAACGATCTCACGTGGTCACGCCGATGTGTTGTTGGTTGGTGCAACGGGTACGCGGATCCACCATGTCCGAAGTCTGCATGCGTCGATGCAAGAAACACTTGCTAGCGACTGTGAAGATTCATCAAACATGTGCCGGCCATTCGACGCAACACGCGACGGCAGCGTTTTGGGTGAAGGTGCTGGGACGATCGTTTGCGAAACTCTCGAGCACGCACAGGCGCGAGGCGCAAAGATCTTGGGCGAAGTAGTTGGGTTCGCCAGCACCTGCGTCGGGCCGCGGCAAGGAGACGACCATTTGCAAACGGCTTGTGTCAACGTTTTGAAAGCCGCTTTGGGCGATGCAGATCCAAAATCGATCGGACACATCAACGCTCATGGAACTGGTGCCGAGCGTAGCGATCAACAAGAAGCCGCTGCGATCGCAAAAGTCTTTGGTGATGCTTCGGTTCAACCACCAGTGACGACACTGAAAGGAAATATCGGCCACCTAGGTGCCGGTTCGGGAATGATCGAAATTGTTGCCAGCATATTGGCGTTGGGCGAACAACTGTTCCCAATTCGCAATTACACCCAAGCCGATCCACTGTGCCCGATTAACGCTTCCACTGGGAAAGAATCAGCCGGCGATAGTTTCATCAGCCTGAATTTCACACCGCAAGGTCAAGCATCCGCTGTGCGCATCGAGCGGCTTGCCGGATAGAGAAACGGACTCACTGCGAGTCGTCTTGCATTGATCCAGCTTGCCTTGGATCGTTGGTTCCACAGGATTCGATCTTCGTATCCAACGCCAAACCTTGGTGGTTCCTGATCAAACGAAGCTGTTTGGCTGGCATTCAATGCACTTCGGCTTCATCTTGCGCCTGGGAATCTGAAAGAGCGACGTCGATCCACGCTGCCAGTTAGAATGAATGCCCTGAAAATTTGAAACTTCCTCTGAAGGATTCCTTGTGATGCATTCGTTGATTCGGCCGATTGGCTTGGTACTGGTTTGCATTGGAATGTCGGTTCCACTGCGCGGCGACGAACGGCCCAATATCGTGATGGCGTTTGCTGATGACTGGGGCCAGTATGCAAGTGCCTATGCCAAGCTGAAACCTGGCGGCATCAGCGACGCAGTTTCGACTCCCAACTTCGATAAAGTCGCCTCAGAAGGCTTGCTGTTCACACGAGCATTCGTGAGTGCCCCGTCGTGCACACCTTGCCGGAGTTCATTGTTATCTGGCCAGCACTTTTGGCGCTGCAACCGAGCATCGATCTTGCAGGGAGCGATATGGGATTTTTCGATCCCCGCGTATCCTTTGTTGCTGGAGCAGCAGGGTTACCGAATTGGACACACCTATAAAGTCTGGAGTCCCGGTTCCCCGTTCAATGCGCCACATGGCGGCGCCGATCGCGCGTACACCAAGGCTGGCACTCGCTTCAATAATTTTTCGCAGAACGCGATGAAGAATTCAAAGTATGACGAGTCCAAGGATGCGCTGCTGAGCGAAGTCCGCAAGAATGCTCGCGCCTTTTTGGATGCCGACGATGACAAGAAAGCCGATGGCGACAAACCATTTTGCTATTGGTTTGGACCAACGAATGTCCACCGCAAATGGACTCAAGGAAGCGGCAAGAAACTATGGGGAGTTGATCCCGATTCGTTGAAAGGAAAATTGCCGGGGTTCTTGCCTGATGTACCCGTGGTTCGCGAAGACGTTGCCGACTACTTGGGCGAAGCGATGGCGTTCGATGCCGGCCTAGGTGTGATCATTCAAGAACTAAAACGCATCGGTGAGTATGACAACACGATCTTGGTCGTCAGCGGCGACCATGGCGCCCCCGGTTTCACCCGAGGAAAATGCAATCTGTACGACTTTGGAACCAAGGTGCCGCTTGCGATCCGGTGGCCCAAAGGTATCAATCGGGCGGGGCGAGTGATTGAGGATTTCGTGACATTGCCAGACCTAGCACCAACGTTCTTGGAAGCGAGTGGCACATCGGTTCCAGATCACATGACCGCAAAGTCATTGGTGCCAATTTTTAGTAGCCAAGCCGAAGGTCAAGTCGACGCGAAGCGAGACGCTGTGTTTACTGGTCGCGAAAGGCATGTGGCTCGCGCTCGGACAGATTTTAAACCGTACCCGCAGCGGGCGATTCGAACGGATCAGTATCTGTACATCATCAACTTTGAGCCCGAACGCTGGCCAATGGGAACAGGTCCAGGCTTTGGCGGGCCCGAAAAAGCGATGCCTAGCTTTGAAGTCTTGCGTGAAAATACGTTCGCCGCTTTCGCAGATTACGACGCCAGTCCTACAAAAGCGTGGGTGGTTACTCGCCGTGATGACGACCCAGCGTCATTCAAATACGCGGTGGGACGCGCACCCGAATTTGAACTCTACGACATCAAGGCGGATGAACATTGTCTGAAGAATCTAGCCGATGAAGAATCGATGACCGCAGTCAAACAAAAATTGCACGACCGTTTGATGGCAGAGCTGACCAAAACGGGTGATCCAAGAGTCAGTAATGACGTGATTTTTGAAAAGCCACCTTTTGCGAGCGATTTGGTTCGCCCAAAACGCAAGTCGCCCGCAAAAAAGAAGTAGTCTTGCTGTGACGTCGTCAACGCACGGTCGCGGTATGATGGAGATAGGAGAACAAAATGGAAAAGTCAATTTGGCCCACTGACGATAAGACAGAAACGCTGTTGATCGCTGCGCGTGAGGGTAGTGATGATGCTGTGAATCGTCTGTTGGAAAGACATCGTGCGCCCATCCGCCGATTGGTCGAATTGAGGTTGGACCGCAAGGTCCAGCAGCGCGTCGATGTGAGCGACGTGGTGCAAGACGTTATGATCGAAGCCAACGGGCGGCTGAAAAAATACTTGGATGACCCGGTCATGGCGTTCCATTTATGGCTGCGGCAGATTGCCTGGGATCGAATCATTGATACCTATCGTCGCCACCGGGTCAGTGCGAAACGCAACATGGATCGCGAGCAACCATTGGCAGTTGGCGCGGGCCCCGATCAATCGACTATGGAGTTTGCGATTCAGCTGCGCGATCCAGCACTGACGCCAGCAGCGCTTGCAACGCAGCGAGAAATTGCTGTCCATGTCGAAGCCGCTATCGACAAACTGAACGAACAGGATCGCGAGATTATTTTGATGCGTCATTACGAACATCTTTCTAATCAGGAGATCGCCGAAGTTCTTGGGCTGAACCCTCCAGCGGCCAGCATGCGATATCTACGATCTGTTCGGCGGTTGAAAGAGATTTTGGAAGAAGACGACGAATTTTCGGGCCAATCTCAGTCCTAGTTGCTCGTCTTTGCCTCCTCATTCCCATCCTGCGACCCTTGTCAGATAACGAACATCGCCTCGCCGAAGTGCTTGCGGAATTGACCGATGCGGTTTGCCGCGGTGAACCCGTGGCGTTGGAAGACGCTTGCGCGCAACATCCAGATTTGGCAGACGATCTGCGGAAACTCTGGGGTGCTGTTTTGGTGACAGACGCAGCTGGCGCCGCGCACAGTCAACTACCCAGGTCCGGAGGTGCAACAGGGCGCTGGCAGAGCTTGGAACTACCCACCATCGTTGGTGACTACGAACTCCAAGAAGAGATTGGACGTGGTGGAATGGGAGTCGTTTTTCGTGCGAAACAAATTAGTCTTGAGCGCGAAGTCGCAGTAAAGATGATCTTGCGAGGTCGATTGGCCAGCCAAACCGACTTGCAACGATTCTTGGCCGAAGCTTCCGCGACAGCGCGACTGGAACACCCGAACATCGTTCCCGTCTACGAAGTCGGTGACATTGATGGCCGTCCGTTCTTTAGTATGCAGCTTGTCCAAGGCGAAACGCTGGCGGAAAAACTAAAGAGTGGTCCGATGAACCCGCGCAAGGCCGCTGAGTTGATAGCCGCCGTCGCCCGCGCCGTGGACTTTGCACATCAGCAAGGCGTCCTGCATCGCGATATAAAACCCAGCAACATCATCATCACAGAAGACGACAAGCCTGTTGTGATGGATTTTGGATTGGCCAAACAACTGGGCAACAAAGTCGATGTGACGCGCAGTGGTTTGATGGTGGGAACGCCCGCGTACATGTCTCCGGAACAGGCTGCTGGTCGTAAATCTGCCATCGGTCCGCCGACTGACATCTACAGTCTAGGATGCGTTTTGTACTTCGCATTGATAGGTCGTTCGCCATTTGTTGCCGAAAATCCAATGGACTTGGTAATGCTGGTCATCGAACAAGATCCGATTCCGCCGCGGGCTTTACGGCCATCGATCGACCGCGACTTGGAAATGGTCGTAGCGCGGTGTCTTCAAAAACCAACTGACTTGCGATACGAATCTGCCGCAGCACTTGCCGACGACTTGGATGCCTTTTTGGCTGATGAAAGAGTCTCTGCTCGTAGTGGCCGAATGGGCCAAGTCGTCGCCCGCGTCTTTCGCGAAACACACCACGCGCAGATTTTAGAAAACTGGGGGCTGCTTTGGATGTGGCACTCGTTAGCGCTTTTGACCGCCAGCGTTTTGACTTGGTCGTTGGACTATTGGGGAATACAACACAGGCTTGTTTATGGAACACTCTGGACAGTCGGTCTGGGCGCATGGGCTGCCGTGTTTTGGAAAATGCGTCAACGCATGGGACCTGTCACATTCATCGAACGACAGGTTGCCCACGTGTGGGGCGCCAGCATGATTGCGATAGGAATGTTGTTTCCACTGGAATGGTGGATGGAAATGCCCGTGCTATCGCTGTCTCCATTGTTGGGAGTCATCGCTGCGATGGTTTTTGTGGTCAAAGCAGGGATGCTGAGTGGGATCTTTTACATCCAAGCCGGCTCTCTTTTGATTGCCGCCCTCTTCATGGCTTCGTATCCCCAATATGCACATTTGATTTTCGGGGCAACGGCTGCGGCAGGATTTTTCATTCCGGGCTATCACTACGCTCGAAGAAACCAGCGATCTGCGGCACATTCTCGCTAGGCATCGCAAATTTGCCGCGAGTTCGATATTTTAAACGCATGGCACTCAAACATGCATTCGAAATACTGACCGACGCGCAGGAAGCTGGCCAATCACCAGCTGTCGCGGCTCTGTATGGAAGTGACCCAACGCTACGGTGCTGGACGCTGGCGGCTATCACAGAACAAGGTGACTTGACGGAGTTTGAAGGCGATAGCGTGCAGTGGTCGGACCTGCGCGACGACTTGGCCACGGCATCTCTGTTTGACATGGGCGGCAAACGATCCATCGTTGTCAGATCAGCAGACAAGTTCTTGTCTTCACATCGAAGCGAAATCGAGGCCTATGTTGCCAAGCCGGGAACAGCAAGTCGATTGATCTTGGAGCTCTCGAGCCTTGCATCGAACACTCGAATCTACAAGGCGCTGCACAAGGATCACTTGCTGATCGCATGCAATGCAAATACGGACAAGAAACTGGGTGTCACCGCAGCATCACGGCGGAAATTTTTGACTGGGTTTGTTGCCAAACGGCACGAGACAAAGTTAGAGAATTCCGCTGCTGACGCACTGATTGAAATGCTGGGTGAAGACATCGGATTTTTGGATACCGAGATCGCCAAGCTCGCGTTGTATTGCGAACAAGACGAATCCATCAATGAAGCCTTGGTTCGTGATGTCGTTGCTGGTTGGCAAGGCAAAACGGTTTGGCAGATTACTGATGCAATCGCCAGTGGCAATGCAGCCGAAGCACTCAAGCAGCTTGATAAATTGATGACAGGCGGCCAGCGTCCAATCGCGTTGCTGCCACAAATCGCGTGGTCACTGCGACGACTGGGAATGGCAACCTCCGTTGTCATTCACAGAGAAAAATCGGGGCGCAAGTGGACGTTGGACGATGTGCTCAGCAGCGCTGGATTTCGTCGTGCTGACGAAATTCGCCGCGCATCATCTCACTTGAAAGGAATCGGTCGCGATCGAGCAAAACATTTGTTGCCCTGGTTGCTAGACGCTGATTTACGGCTCAAAGGGACTCATAGTACTGACGGGCGTGACCGATTCTTGCTGGAACAGCTTGTACTGAAGCTGGCAAAATCGAATTGACGATTCGGCTGTGCGCTTGCCGGAAAACCTGACGCGCTCTCCAACTGCTTGGCATCGTCAGTGGTGAAAGTTATTGGTCAAGGTAAGCTTTCAATCTGGCGTGATCGATGCCCAAGTGAGTCAACATTTTGTCGGTTTCTATGAACTGGCGATCGAGCATTTCCAGCAAA
>CAYNNP010000119.1:0-19566 GCA_964398215.1 uncultured Pirellulaceae bacterium
GCGACTTCCGCTACGAGTTTTGCCTAACAATCGGTCACACTTCTCGCGCGACTACGATAGTGGCTGCCAAGGCATTGCAGGCTAATCAGCCACATTGCCCCAAACAAAAGCGGCGCGAACCGTGGAAATATCGCCGTCAACAAACTGACTGCCAAGAATCCAAACCCAAACAGTGCCGAGCATCCCCATACGTGACCACCCATAGCAATGAACCCAAAAGCGCTAAGAGCTGCGGCGATTGGAAACAACAGCGCTGATTCAATATCGCAAATGATGATGATTAGATTCAGCATTCCGAGCGAAGCCAAGTATCCGATCCAGATCGACCAAATGGGTCTTTCAGCGACAGTTCGCGGTATCATTTGCCCGCCCCTCGCTCGATAGATAACCCCCACGATCGCCAGCAGCATCAAGCTCCTTGGAACCCAGTAGGTCGCCCAGTAAGAAAACTCTGTCTCGGCCAGCGAAAACATCGCGACGTGAGCTACAAAAATGATCACGCCCAGAATGTAAAGCGTCATTCCCCAATGTTGAAAATTATCTTGGTGTTGATCGCGCCGAATTTCGCGAGCCACAACATCCAACAGCCCACTGCCGGCAGCGCGAGTCGCTTCGCCGGCCAAGAAACGCGCCAGATCGTCCGCCAGTGCTTGCGCTGATTCATACCGTTCTATCGAATTCGAGCGCATCGCCTTCAGACAAATATTTTCCAAATCAGATGGGATCTCACGACGATACTGGCGCGGGTTTGGTGGCTCGTCCTGCAGTACGCTCCGCAATACTTCCGCCGCCGAAGCGCCCGCATGTGGTGGTTGCCCGGTCAACATCGCATACAGAATCGCGCCCAGCGAATACACATCAGTCAACGCCCCACAGTCACTTCGCCCCGCAGCTTGCTCACGGCTCATGTAGTGCGGCGTTCCCAAGACTTGGCCAGTACGCGTGATCCCAATTCTGCTGAGGACAGATCCATCACGATGCCATTTTGCCAACCCAAAGTCAGTAACAAGCGGGCGTCCCTCTTTACTGATCAGAATGTTCTCGGGTTTCAAGTCCCGATGCACAATTCCACATTCATGCGCATAGGCAACGGCGTCAGCGACTTCGCGCACGAGCTTGGCTGCCATGAAGTCATCAAACTTTTCACTTTCAACATGCTGCTGTAACGTGTTGCCTTCGATCAACGTCATCGAAAAATATTCGTAGCCCTGCCACGAACCGGTTTCGTGGATGGCAATGATGCCCGGGTGATCCAACCTCGCCGCTGCTTCCGCTTCGATGCGAAAACGCTGACGCTCTTCTTCGCCAGCAAGCACACCACTACTGATAAGCTTGAGAGCAACAGGCCGGTCCAACCCCTCTTGTCGCGCGCGATACACGACACCCATTCCGCCGCGGGCAATTTCTTCTTCGATTACGTAGGCACCGACTTGTTGACCAACCAATGTCGGAGACAGCGGCGCGGGGCCTTCGGCTAGCCAATGATGATTCCGGAAAAAGCTACGCAGCTCATCCGCGTGCTCTGGAAAATTGCCTAAATACTCTGCCGGTTTCGGCTCTTCCCCCGCCTCAATTCGTTCAACGTAATCTGCCATAATCGATTCCAACGAGTGATCGGAGCCACTGTTGGATTGAGAATCAGATTGCGCGGAAGTTGACATGCCCCCAGTATAGCGAGCTTCGACAACACCTCGACAGAATTTCCATTCGCACAGATTGAATCGATGGTAACGCTTAAGAGATCTGCCTGTCGTCTGGCCGTTTCCTAAGACGATTCAATAGGCAAGGTAGCTTCGCGGGAACCTCCGTCCACGATCTTTTTCTCATGAATTTCTCTTCAGCAGATCGGAATCCATTTCCAAGTTGCTCCAGACCAGGACGGCCACTTTCGTTCACACAGTCACAGAATTGGGCAATCAACGAAATCCTGACTTCGATCGTCGAAAACAAGCCGCTAACGGTCATTCGCAATCCAGGCGGCTGTGGCGCCACAACTATCCTTGATTCGGTTGCGAAATCGAGCGGCATCAACGATCATCCCGCTCAAGTGCACTACTCGGCTGGTCCATCATTTTCATATCGCGATCCTGCAAAGGAGTTAGCGAAATTGATTGGGCTAAACCCGCGTTATCTGCGTCAATACGCGATCGCTTGTGTGCAGTCTGAGCAACGACTTGTTTGGATCGTTGACCAATGCAGCGCCATCAGGCTCTCTGCCCTACGAAAAATGGTTGGAAACACACCAGGTGTCTGCGTCATCGCTAGTATCCAGTTCACTGCGCCGACTGTCTTGTGGCAGGATGAACGAACGGTCGACCTGCAGCCAATGTCGTTGCAAGAAACAGAAGCTTTCATCCTCAGAAAGTGTGCCGCCACCGGTCAAACACTTGCGCCCGAAATCGCCAAGCGAATTTCCATTGCGTCGGGTGGCCGCGTGAAAACTGTTTGCGAATTGCTGGAATCCCACTGCGACAATCTCAGGGCAGCGTAGGCTGGGCTCTACCTGAGTTTTGTGATGGCACCTAGTCCACCTTGAACATGGAAGCCTCGTTGTTTGATAGACTAATCGCCATCCGGATTTCCTAGATCTTCTATCAAAGTTCAACAGTTCCCAATTCGGGGTGTTATCGATGAGTCGCTGTTTTTCACTTCTACCTGCCTTGTCAATTTGCTTCTTTACGTTGGGCGGTTGCGGCGAGGGGAAAGAGAAAGTAACGACTCAGGTGGACTCGGAGGATTCAATTTTTGGGTAGCTGAATTCGCCAGAATTCAGGCGTATTGGTGAAAACAAACCGAAGTCTGGCGACTCCGGCTACGGCCTGAACCGAATCAGCCGCCGCTTTTTCCGCCATCGCGCGACGATTTTTCCGCCGGGTGTACGGCTAGCCAATTTTTTGTTGAATTGTTTTCGGAGATTAGCATCTGCATCGCCAATAGCCATGTGGATACAATGGAACCTGAACCTAATTTACGTAAATCTTTGCGAGGAACTGTGATGATTCTCCGTTCGACTTTGGCTGCTTTTCTTTCGATTTTCGCAGCGTGTCCGCTGGTAAATGCTGAAGATGCGCCAACACCAACTGAGCTGCAACAGAAAATTGATAGTTCGATCGAACGTGGAATCGCATTCTTGAAGAACCGCGGGCAAGCCGCAGATGGCTCGTTCAGCAGTGAAACCGGTGTGGCCGTGACGGCTTTGTGCACGCGAGCAATTTTGGAAAGCCAGCCCAAAATGATCGAGTCGCCAATGGTGAAAAAGTCGATCGCGTTCATCGAGCAACACATTCAAGGTGATGGCGGGATTTATTCCAAAGGGTCCAAGTATCGAAATTACGAAACATCGGTCAGCGCACTTGCGCTGCTGCGTGCTAACAAAGACGGAAAGCATGACAGTACGCTGAAGCGGGCTGAAGCTTTCTTGAAAGGAATCCAATGGGACGAAGGCGAGGGAATCGAATCGTCTGACACCGCGTTTGGAGGAGCCGGCTATGGCAAGCATGAACGCCCGGATCTTTCCAACACAACGTTCTTGGTCGAAACGTTAAAGGAACTGGGCAATGATTCGAATGATGAATCGATCCAAAAGGCTTTGAAGTTTGTACTGCGAACACAGAACCTGGCCGGTCATGGAAATGACACCAAACACGCTGACAAAATTGGTGATGGAGGTTTTTACTACACACCGGCAGTTGGCGGACAAAGCCAAGCAGGCGAAGACGACGGTGGTGGACTTCGTAGCTACGGATCGATGACCTACGCAGGACTTAAGAGCATGATTTACGCTGGGCTCTCGAAAGATGACCCACGTGTCCAAGCTGCAATGACGTTCATTAGCAAAAACTATTCGTTGACCGAAAACCCAGGCATGGGCCAAGCCGGTCTTTACTACTACTATCACACGTTCGCCAAGTCGCTGAACGTTGCCGAAGTAGAAGTGCTGGATGATGACAAAGGCAACCCGCATCCTTGGCGCAGCGAATTGGGTACTCAAGTCATCGATTCACAGCAGAGCGATGGATCTTGGGTGAACAAAAAGAACGACCGATGGATGGAAGGGGATCGACAACTGGTAACAGCGTACGCATTGCTCACGTTAGCACAGTGTCGCCCCAAGTAGTTCGCCCGTAACGCTTGAACAGCATTTTTGATTTGCCATGTCGCGATTTGTTGTCTTGCGTCATCAGCCCGGCCCGCGTTCTATGCGCGGGTCAGAAGTCCATTTCGATTGGATGTTCGAGCAGGGCGATGGCTTAGCAACTTGGGCGACTGAACCAGTCCGCGTACCGTTTCCCAGAACGATACAAATCGCAGCACAGCGATTGGTCGACCACCGCCAAAGCTACTTGGATTACGAAGGGCCTGTCAGCGGGCAACGCGGAACTGTCCAGCGCGTGCTGGCTGGCAATTGCAACATCACTCTGTCATCCAGCAGTGAATTTGGTGCGTCAATCTCATGGCTCAGTGGCGAAACAGAGAACAGCGCTGCTATCAGATTTCACCGCACAACAGTCGCTGATTCTTTGGATTGCGACTCAGCGATATGGGAGTTGGAATTGAGTCGCTGGTGAAATGATTCACGCGCGTCTGGCCCACTGTGTCCTTCGACTTCGATTTCCCCATCGCGCAGGATGATCGATTCAACGATGACGGGGCTGACGACATAGTTCGGATGCTCACTGGGCACGCTGATTCGTGCCACTGGACCATCGTCTGTCATTTCCCATTTCACATCCACATCGCCTTTGGCGGTTTCCTTGCTGATCTTTTGCAAAAACTGATCAAGAGGTAACGGGAGTGCACCGGCGCGCAAATCACTGACATGCAGTGCCAACACGTTTGGCAGGTCTGTTAGCTTAGGTGCAATTTGAAACGAAACGACGGTGTCGATACGCGAATCCTTGTAGCGAGCCGCGATCAGCAAGCGTCCTTCTTCGATCATCAGCCGTGGATCTTGGACGCCTTGTCTCAGCAACTTGGGAAACTTTTTGGGCAGTTCTTGCTTTAGCCACGCATTGATTTCGCCAGCACTAAAAACGGCATGCCAAGAACCAGGCCGTGTGACATTCTTCTGAAGCTCTTCGACTTCTCGCTCAACATGCTTGACCGCTTCCTTCGTGTCTTCGGGAATGGACTCAACCGCACGAGCGTAAAACTCAGGGACTTCTTTCGTCTTTTGATATGCCCACCATGCAAAGACGGCACCAATGGCACCAACAACCAGGAGAGTTATCGCGATGCGTTTAAACCATCGTAGCATGCTCTTTCCTATGTGAGATGTGATTGGCGTCGGGAACTTAGAATCGAAGCGGTTGAGGAATCCAGCCTTTGATTCTATCTCCTACGCCCATTGCTGACTTTTCGTTCTCAGAAACCTTTCGATCAGGGACTTTCACTGATGGTTCGTTCAAACGGACCAAGAATCCAGCCCAGTAGTTATGCAAAAGCCTTGCTGCACGGGTCAAATCGCCATGTTGGATTCCTTTGACCGCCAAGAACGTGTCGTTTTGTAGCACATCTCGCTCAGACGAAGTCGCAAACCAATCATGAATTCGAACATCGTCGATCCACGTTTTCCCTTCCGACAGACTGTCCAACGTAAGTCGCACCGATGGCACTTGGTCGCGGTTCAATTCCGCCAATTCCAATACAATTTTTCGTGGCTGCCACTGTCCGTTGCGAGGAATTTCCAACTGGCGAGAATGACGGAACGATTGGCCATCTCGTATGCCTTCAATCGAAACCCGCAATTGCAGCGGTTCTTTATCTGCCTGATTGTCACCACGGCAAGCGAGCGAAACAGCGAGTCGTCCAGATGATGGCGTTGGAATATTCTCGCTGACCAGCCAGGCGCGACCGGTTTGCAAATTGCTATTGGACAACAGAACAGAACTATTTCCATCGGTGGACTCATTTTGCACAACGATCACTGCACCTTGGGGATGTTGCGTGTGCATCCAACCGACGATGCCAACCCCACCGTTCTTTTCGAAACTGCCATTGGAGAGTTGCTGATAGCTAAGCGGATCCGAAAGCAAACCGATGCGTTCAACAACTTTCGTTACCTTGTCTTTGACTTCTTTGGCAGCTGCTGCACCGCCGCTGATTTGTGATTGCCACTGCGCGATTGGCATCCCGCCCATATTTGATTTGGTAGAGAACGTTAGTGTTTTGTTCGCTGGTAATTTGGCGAGTATGATCGCTCCATCAACAGACCAGGTCGCTTCGCTGGGCAGCCCTCCCAGTGGCGTCCATGCAAGTGCCTCAGTGCACTCAATCCGCACATCCGAAGTCCAGGGTGCCAAGTTCACAATACTTAGCACACCCACATTATCACGCCGAACAAATCGTACACGAACAGTTTTCTCTGTATCGCCAGCGTTTGGCAATTCTACAAAGCCCTTGCTGGGCATCGCTGTGAAGTTCATCAGTTTTGATTGAACATCAGAGCTCAGCTCGAATGCCGAAGAAGGGTCTTCAACCATCAGGACTTCAGGGTTCAATCCAATGGTGACATCAGAAAGTTCCGCGCCCGTCAATTGCAGGCGGCTAGGGTAGCCATGCGATCCCTGATCAAATCGTCCGCCAACTGCAACCGCGACAGCTTGTCTTTCGGTTGGTTCGGCATGCAAGGCTGCGCGGTTGACGTGTGAAATCTGATGATTGGAAACCCGTCGCTTGTCCTGAATCGTTGGGTTGCGTCCGTTTGAGGTCGCACTCAGGTCGACTCCAGATTGTTCAATCAAGAACAATGTTTGTTTGTTTGAGCGTTCGACAATTCGCTGATAGATTTGGTCGGATTGCAATCGCATCCAGTTTCGAACCGCCGCACTGCCTTCGGTTCGCGCCCAATTTGCAACGGTCGCCAATGGCTCTGCTTGCCTGCCCGCGGCGACTGCGAAATCAGCGAGTAACTCTGGCGTCAGATCCTGCACATCAAGCGGAGCCAAATGGTTACGTGAACTGCACTGTAAAACGAGTCCTGCAAAACTCGGTTGGCTTGACAATTGGCTTTCAATATCACGCGTCATCTCCTGAAGCGATTTTTGGATCACAGGATGACGAAGATTATACAACGTTTGCCGCAGACCTCTTTTCCGAAAGAACGCAGTGGGGGTTTCACCGACAAATAGAATTGCTTCAGGAGAAGTCAGTTGAACTTGTGGGTTGATCCCAACGAAAAGTTTGATTTCGTTCAGCTCACAGATTTTTGCCAGCACGACCAATGCGTGCTGGTCAAGTTCGGATGATTTGCGGTTGGGCAGAAACGTGTTTGTTTCAAACCATGCCCTGGCACCTTGCAAGGCCGGGATCTTGATTGCAGTGTATCCGCTTGCGTTCGCGTAATCACAGACTCGCTGAGCCGCGACATGAAACCGAAACGCGTCAACGGACACTTGTCCAAAGGCATCGTCAAGGTTGAAGTCCGACGACAGCGAATGGACCCATTCGTGATTTGGCAATGACAGAACCGCTGTCCGCACAGGCTTGACCGCATCGTTTTCTCGCTGCGCCAATGCACTGGGGCCAGCTTCAACCGTGATCGATTCCAGCTCAAAGTCAGCCGATGGGTGCGTGTTGGTAACGCGCAGAAAATCGTCGTCGCCGGATGGATAATGCACAAAGGTTTGTGTCATCCAGTCACTGGCATCGATGGCTTGGTCTTCACCTACCAAGGTGAACGAACGTGAGATTTGATTGAACTTTTCGTTATGCGACACCTCCACCCGAACGCTGCTTTGTGACGCTGTCTTGAATCGAAGCGTTACCTTGTGTGGCAAATGGGCAGTGTTGCTGGGTACTGGTGTGCTGTAGCTGCGGGAAGGCCGCAGGCGCACGAGCGACTGACCTTGGAATTTCGATTTCTCGAATTCCTGTGCGTGATACAGATCAATCCGGCGCAAGATCTTCTTGCTGGTTCCTGGAAGCCAGTTGGAAATCTGCCAATCCGAGTTCTTTCCTGGCTGAATCAGCCCTACTTGCGACCACGGCTCCGAGTCGCTGGTAGATTCAGCCAAAACAATCAATGGCTGATCTCGCGATACCAACAATTCGCCCTTGCGACTCAACAGCAAGAACGCTTTCTCGTTGGCTTCTCGGATGAAACAGCGAACTTGGTACACACCAGGTCGACTTGGGCAAGCGACATCCACGCTAACTGGATCAGCGTTGCCCGCCACGTTTGTGCGTATCGGACTCTCGTGACTAGCCACTACTTTTCCAGAGACTGCTTCACGAATTTCGTACGCGAGCATTAGTTCCGCTGATGACTTTTGTGTCAGTGCGTTGACGTGCGCAGTGAATTGCACACGTTCACTAGAATCGTACAGTGGTGGATCATGAAATCCAGAAAGACGCAGTGCGTCGGATGCTACGCGTGTAATCGTTGCCTTTGCGGTGACTTGATCGGCACCAGCGACTGGTTCGACCGTGATAGGTTTTCCAGACAGAATTTCAGTGATTGCCAAGCGATCGGTTTTCAGTTGCCAATGATTATTCGTTGGCTCCAAGGCTTTCGTGAAACGCGGCAAGCTGACGACCTGTACCTGCAGCGTTGCGTCGGCTGAACAATTCAATTTCAAGTCGAACTCACCGTCGGTAAGGACTTCGCGCGGAGCAACCGTCAGCGTTCGCGAATTTTGACTTAGATGGTACGCTCCCGTCGCTGCTGAATTGTCACAGCGGTTGGTTACCCGCGAAATTTTGGATGCGGGGGATTCGTCCAAGAGCGAGACACGGATTTGCCAGTGGGAGGCTTGTTGGCCAGACCATGCGACCCGGACTTTGCAATCGACACTGCTGCCAGCAGGATTTTGCGCGCAAGTACTGCCAGTGGTTACTAAACAGCCGACTGCCAAGCTGAAAAGGAACATGGTCGTGTGGGTTGCAGCTAGGCGAAGACTTGTCTGTCCAGCCATTGTCGGCTCACAAAGGAGAACTGTTCGGAGTAAGTCCTGAACAGTACATCTGGGGTGTGCGCCAAGTAAAGGCGAGTAAGTTTCACAAGCCGGAATTGCAGTGGTTTGCCTTGCTATCTATTTGCGGCTTGTAGAACCCAGGATCGCAAGGATGGTTGGCTATACTGAGCGTCCAACGACTCCCGATTTTTCTCAAGAACGCCCATGAATCGCTTGTTTCAATATCTGATTTGTTTTCTCGGCTTTTTTGCCACCTCTGATTTTGTAGTGGCCCAGGATGCCAGTCCTACCGCCTCCGAGCTCAAGTCTTTGTTAGACGATGTCTGGGATTTTGAACTGACTGAGTTTCCCCAGTTGGCGACAAACGTCGGCGACCCGCGCGGCCAAGATCGATTGGCTGATGAAAGCATAAAAGCCATCGAACGTCGTCATCGAAAGCAGGTCGAGTTCCTCGATCGGTTGAACAAAATCGACTTGGGAAAGCTAAACGATTTGCAGCAAGTTGACCATGAACTTTTGAAGCGTCGGCTGGCAAGCAAAATAGCTGACTTCAAATTCAGCACGCACCTCGTTCCAATCAGCAACCGCTCAGGTTTTCACATTGATTTTCCGGAGCTTCCCAAACTGATGAATCCTCAAACCAAAGAGGATTTTGCAAACTACGTTTCGCGATTGAACGCGTTTGGCAAGTACGCCGAGCAACAAATTGAACTCCTACGTTTGGGTGCAAAAGCTGGACTGACTCAGCCTAGCATCATTCTGCGTGGTAGCCTGGGGCAAACCAACGCACAGATCGTCAAAGACCCCGCCAAGTCAATCTTTTTGGAAAAGATTGAGGATGGTGTCCGCGAAAAGCTTGGTGACCAGTGGCCGGCAATCGAGAAAGACATTCGCGCAGCAATCGTGGATGAAGTCGTGCCAGCGTACCAGCGATTCGCAAAATTTTTGCAGACCGAGTACCTGCCGACAGCTCGTGGCACAATCGGTGCTTCGGCACTACCAAACGGACGTGAGTTTTACATTGACCGTGTGAAGTACTTTACGACGATCGATATTTCTCCTGAACAATTGCATGAAATTGGGATCCAAGAGAATGCTCGCATCCGAAAGGAGATGGAAGCGATTCGCGAAAAGGTCTCATTCGAAGGAGACTTGCCGGCCTTTCTAAAACACCTGCGAACTGACCCAAAGTTTTACCCCAAGACGGCGGAAGAATTGATGATGCGGGCAGCTTTGATTTTGAAACGCGCCGACGGTCGCCTGCCCGAGGTCTTTGGTAAACTTCCGCGAACGCCCTATGGCCTGCTAGAGATCCCACCCTACATCGCGCCGCAAACAACCAGCGCGTATTATTGGCCGCCTGCAACCGACGGTTCTCGCGGCGGGAACTATTATTTGAACACCTACAATCTTTCGTCACGGCCGCTTTACCAACTAGAAGCCTTGTCGCTGCATGAGGCTGTCCCTGGGCACCACTTGCAATTGGCACTCCAGGCTGAGCTAACAAACCTACATCCAATTAGTCGTGAAAGCAGCATGACGGCGTTCATCGAAGGCTGGGCGTTGTATAGCGAACGGCTTGGCAAAGAAATTGGATTCTATACCGATCCGTATCAGGATTTTGGACGACTGAGCATGGAAGCATGGCGAGCAAGCCGGCTGGTGGTGGACACTGGTATCCACTGGATGGGCTGGACGCGGCAGCAAGCGATCGATTACATGACCGCGAACACCGCACTCAGCGAACACAATGTGGTTGCAGAAGTCGACCGGTACATCGGATGGCCAGGCCAAGCACTTGCCTACAAGACCGGTGAGCTTGCGATTAGCCGTATGCGAAAAGAAGCCGAAGCTGAGCTGGGCAGCAAATTCGACATTCGGTCGTTTCATGATCGCGTGTTAGAGGTCGGTGCGATTCCATTGCCACTACTAGAAAAACGCGTCAAGAAATGGGTGAGCGAGCAATCGAAATGAATCACATACAACAAAGAAAAACACTGATGACAAAACAACTCCGATTACTTGGTCTGTTCATTTTCCTGATGGCACTGGGCATTCCCGCAAAAGTGCAGGCGGCCGAGGCCCCGAATATTTTGTGGATCATCGTGGACGACATGTCGGCGAACTTTTCTTGCTATGGAGAGAAGTTGATAGAAACACCGAACGTTGATGCTCTGGCGAAACAAGGCGTTCAGTTCAACAAAGCATTCGTGACCGCACCGGTTTGTTCGACATGCCGGTCGGCGTTCATCACTGGTATGTATCAAACCAGCATCGGCGCACATCATCATCGTAGTGGCCGCGGTAAACAAAAAATCCGCTTGCCAGAATCCGTTGAACTTGTCCCGACGTTGTTTCAGAAAGCGGGATACCACACGAGTATTCAAAGTTGGCCGGGCAGCCGAAAGGGACGACTCGGCAAGACGGACTACAACTTCGAATGGGACGCGTCAGCCTACGACAGCGGGACCTGGGATGACCGAAAACCTGGGCAGCCGTTTTTCGCGCAAATCCAGACTCTTGGTGGCAAGATGCGCGGTTCGACGCCGGAAGCTGCCGAAAAATTGATCGCCCAAGCCAAGAACACATTTGGCAATATTGTCGATCGGTCACAGATAAAACTTGCCCCGTATTATCCCCAAAATGATGTGCTGTTACAGGACTGGGCTGCCTATTTGGAGTCTGTCCGATTGACCGACAAAATGGTGGGCGATGTGATTGCCAAACTAAAAAGAGATGGCGACTTTGAAAAAACAGTGATCATATTCATGACGGATCACGGGATTTCACATGCTCGGGGAAAACAATTTTTGTACGAAGAAGGCATCCACGTCCCCTTGGTCATTGCTGGTCCTGGCGTTGAGCATGCTGTGCGAGATGACTTGGTTGAACACATTGATATTGCCGCGACCTCGCTTGGGTTGGCTGGCATCGCGATCCCAGACTCGATGCAGGCCAAAGACATTCTGGCGCCGAACTACCAAGCGCGTGATGCCGTCTTTTCTGCGCGAGATCGATGTGATGAGACGGTCGAGCATCTTCGCTCCGTTCGCACAAAACGATTCAAGTACATTCGCAATTACTTGAACCTGCGATCACACATGCAACCCAACGCTTACAAGGATGCAAAGGCGATTGTGAAGTCTCTTCGGAAACTACACCAAGAAGGTAAACTGAACGAGCTTCAGTCCAGAATTTTTGCTCCCACGCGACCGCCCGAAGAACTGTATGACTTGGAGGCTGACCCACACGAGACAATCAACTTGGCTTCCAACCCTGCGTTCGCCAAAGATTTAGAAGCAATGCGCACTCGGCTGAAAAAATGGGAAACGGATACGGGAGACATGGGCGTGAATCCAGAACCAGCCGAGATGTTCGACAGCGACATGCAGTTGTATGTCGAGAACCTCAAGAAGCGGAACAAGTCGCCTGACCACATTGAAACCATGGAAAACAATATTCGATTGATGCGAGAATGGGCAAAGCAAGGGAAGTGAAAGAGCGAGTAATCGGTAGTGGTCAGGAAAACCACCTACCGCGAACTTCCTCATCCTGATACCGGCATTCCCTCTGCCAACACCCCACTTCCTCCGCTATCATGTTGGCGATTGAAACGTCGACAGATGCGAAACCAATGATGAAATTTACAAAAATGCACGGAGCCGGAAACGACTACGTGTACGTCAATTGCTTTGATGAACCCGTTCCCGATGACATTCCCGGCTTGGCTCAAGAAGTGTCAGATCGACATTTTGGAATCGGTGGCGATGGATTGATTTTGATTCGGCCAAGCGAACAGGCCGATGCGTGGATGCACATGCTGAATGCCGATGGCAGTGAAGCAGAGATGTGCGGCAACGGAATTCGTTGTGTTGCCAAATACGTGTACGACCACGGAATCGCAAAGAAAGATGCAATGCGAATCCAGACCGGCGCCGGTGTCTTGAGTCTTAAGCTATCGACGGGCACAGATGGTTTGGTTGAAAGTGTCACCGTCAACATGGGCGAGCCCGAGTTGGAGGCCGCGCACATTCCAACGACGATTCAGCCGACGGGCCGAGTGGTTGACCAAGAAATCGAAGTCGATGGGCAAGCCGTTTGTGTCACGTGTGTATCGATGGGCAATCCGCATTGTGTTGTATTTGTTCCCGAAGCTACCGACGAATTGGTCTTGGAATTGGGGCCGAAAATCGAAGTCGATGAACGATTTCCCAAACGGGTCAACGTCGAGTTTGTTGAAGTGATTTCTCCTACAGAAGTCAGGCAACGCACATGGGAACGCGGTTCCGGCGAAACCTGGGCCTGCGGGACAGGTGCATCTGCCGTTTGTGTTGCAGGAGTTTTGACCGGCAAGACGGAAAACAAAATTTTGAACCACCTGCGCGGCGGCGATCTGACATTGCACTGGGACGAAGCGACCAACAATGTGCACATGACTGGCGGCGCGGTTGAAGTCTTTTCAGGCCAGTGGAATCGCTAATCTATGCTGGATGAGCCAGGCCAAGCGATCTCTGTCAGTTTTCTGACGGACCACATCAAAGCAGTTGTCGAAGGTACCTTTCCGCCTGTTTGGGTTAACGGCGAAATCTCGGGACTCTCGCAACCGCGCAGTGGTCACAAGTATTTCACGTTGAAAGATGATACTGCTCAGATTCGTTGTGTGATTTGGAGAAGCACTGCGGAACGTTTAAAGCTGGACCTGAAAGACGGACAAGAGATCGACTGTTTCGGCGGGCTGGAAGTCTATGCTGCTCGTGGCACCTACCAGTTGGTTGTTCGCAAGGCCCGCTCCCAAGGCATCGGAGCACTGCAACAGGCGTTCTTGGAGCTACAATCGAAACTACAAGCAGAGGGTCTGTTCGCCGCCGAACGTAAACGGCCATTGCCTGCGTTCCCAAAACGCATCGGAATCGTGACCAGCGCCAGTGGCGCTGCGGTAAGAGACTTTCTTCAAGCGGCTGCGGAACGCTGGGCCGGTGCTCAGATTTTTGTCATCCCGTCTCAAGTTCAAGGTCCCGGTTCGGTCCAGACGTTAGTCAGTGGATTGCGACTAGCAAATCGAGTTCGCCCAGCATTGGATGTTGTGATTCTCTCACGCGGTGGTGGTAGCCTAGAAGACCTGTGGAGCTTTAACGAAGAAAAACTGGTACGTGCTGTTGCCAAATCGAAAGTGCCCACTGTGTCTGCGGTTGGTCACGAAGTCGACATTACGCTCTGTGATTTGGCCGCCGATGTGCGTGCATTGACTCCAACCGATGCAGCAACCAAGGTCATTCCGGACGGCAACTTTTTTGACGAATCGATCCGCGGTTTGACTTCCAGATTACACCGCAGCATGCGCGCGATCATTTCTCAACGTAGCGAACAATTGTCGTACTTGTCACAACGACCTGTGATCCGAAAGCCGACTGAAATGATCCACGTAAAGTCTCGCTATCTGGAAGAGTTGGAGAACCAAGCCACGCGAGCCATCCGCGAATCAATCGAGCGTATGAAATCGAGGGTAGCGACTGGAGCAGCATCGCTGTCCGCATTGTCTCCACTGAGCGTGTTAACGCGCGGCTACAGCATGACGTTTGATGCAGACGGTAAAACGATTGAGTCGCCCGATCACATACGCGTTGGTGACGAAATCACAACCAAGCTGCATCTTGGCGAAATCAAGAGTCGTGTCATCAAGCCAGATTAACCAGCCGTCTGAGCGGAAGTTCGCTGCGCGAAAAATCTGCAGACTGACAATCAACAATTTCAGTCTATTTTGCCTGTTCCGCATGAATACTTGCAGCGATGCGTTTCCGTAACGCTTCCCGGTCACCACGCAACTTGGCGACAGCCCCCAGCCGGTGTGGTGAAGGCTTTAGGTCTGGGTCGATATCCGCGAGGACTTCCGCCATGATGTGATGTTGTTCATTGCCAGACAGCATTTCTTGAACGGTCTTCTCGATCATTTTGCGCTTCTCGACTTTCAATAGCTGGAGCAGAGCGATGCGTTCCTGTTCGGCCAGGAGCGCGTCGTTGGTGACCTTGTCGGTAAGCTGTTCGTGCGCCTGATAGAGCAATTCACCCAGTTCACCACGCCGCTGCTCTCGCAATAAACGTTCGTTCTTTCGCTGGTAGTGTTTGTCCCATGCTTTGCGAATCGACGCGCCTTGAACGGGAGCTTTTTTGACCGAATCGTTTAGCGACAGGTCTTTGGGAAACTTCTTTTCGAAGGCTTGAGCAAGCTTGCTCTTGGGAAGCCGTTGTAGCTTGTTGTGTTGAACTGGTGGCGCCGCAAGGGCAGCACTGGCGCAACAAACGATCAAGGCAAATGAGATAGAGAACGATCGCATAACGACCTCGCTAGCAAAGAAACAACGATCAAGAAGTGTTCTATCGTTGTATCGTCTTTGTGCATTGGTCTGATCTTGTGAATCCGAACGAGCATACGCTTCGTTTTGGGTACAGGCATCGGCGCATAGCAGAAAAAACGGTCGTCTTTATCAGTAAAGCTATGCAGGTTGATCGGAATGGCACCGTCAAAACGGTTGTCGGCCCACACAAATCAACGGCATGCGTGTACGACTCTCCAGATCGTCGTGTTAGCAAAAGCCCCCGCAAAGACCACGTGTTACTTTGCCAATTGCGTCAAATGACACTCGACACTTTCGGCTAACGCTTCAGGGTTGTAGCCGCCTTCCAATAGGCTAACCACGCGGCCACCTGCATGAGCTTTTGCCACATCCAATACGATCTTTGTGAATTCCTCGAAGTCTTCTGTCTCCAGCCCCAGCGAACCGACCGGATCGGTTGCATGGCTATCGAACCCGGCGCTGATCAGTACCAAGTCTGGCTTCAATTGATCGGCAAAGTCCTCCACGCCGCCGCGCAGCTTATCAAGCTGGTCTTTGCGTGATGTTCCAAAAGCAATCGGCAAATTCACAGTCGTCCCCTTGCCAGCGCCATTGCCAACCTCGTCAGCACGTCCACTGCCAGGATAAAACGGAAAACGGTGCATCGAAAGAAATCCAACACTGGGGTCTTCCCAAAAGATATCTTGGGTGCCGTTACCGTGATGCACGTCCCAGTCCACGATCAATACACGTTCGCAGCCCAGTTTCTGAGTTGCCAGGCGGGCTGCTACTGCCACGCTGTTGAACAAACAGAACCCCATCGGTTGGTCTGGCAACGCGTGGTGGCCAGGTGGCCTGACCGCGCAGAATGCTGTTTTGTCGACTCCGGAAAGCACCTGTCGCACTGCATCGCAAGCAGCACCGGCTGCCATGGATGTTGCGTCGAACGAACGCTTGGAGACGACGGTATCGGCTTCGATCTGTCCGCCACCTTTGTCCGCGAATGACTTGATCGCGTCAAACGTTTCGGGTTGATGAACCAAACAGACTTCGTCACTCGTGGCAGGGTCCCAAGTCATGCGTTGCAACGAACCGTTCAACGAACTGTTGTCCAGACATTGGGTGACAGCGCGAAGTCGATTCGCATTTTCTGGGTGTTGCCCCGTGTCATGCTCCAGAAAGATCGGATCGTAGTAAAACAGCGTCATCAAGTTTTGCCTGATTCTTTGGATTTAGAAAGATACCCACCGACAGCGCAGACTGTGTGGCGTGAGCGTTGGGGCAGTCGTTGAGCTTCGTCGTCAGTGGCGACAAACAGCTTTACTTCGTCGTCATCGAATTGGCTAAGATCAAGACTGCCTGGCCATCTCCATTCACGTTCAGTTCGCCAGTCGTACGTTTTGCCGACTGCCTGAAAACGAAATTGCTGATCGCCGCCAATCAGTTTTCGATTCGCTGGTTGATCATAAATCACGGGAGCCATGCCCAGGCGTGTGGCAGCCGATTTTCGGATCGCGACTCCATACGGTTCGTAGTCCCAGCGTCTCAAGTGTGGACGATAGCATCGCTGGCCAAGGAGTTCGCTAAGTGGCACCTCAGAAAAACACACCACTGGCCAATCCTTTGCGGTCGCGATTGCGTTGCCGACCAGCAATTCGGATTCTACGATTCGCAACAGCGAATCCATCGCAGTTCGATCGCCACAATCTGTTTGCAGTAACAATTCATCTCGGTATTGGTTTTCGGTTTCACCAGGCCACCGCCCCATGGGAGCACGAGTGCAATGCACCAACCACTGGCCATCAGTGCGCGTCCAATCAAGACTCTTGGTCGACGCTCCTACCGGGCCAACTCTGGTCGCGACTGAATCCGTTCGCGCCCCACCGGCAACGAACCATCCAACCGCTCCAGCGTCTATCAGCTCTTTAGCGCAGTCTGGTTTGCCTTGGATGACGGCGACTCTTACGGTAGCACCAGAAATATGCTTGAGACGATTTCGGATCGCCGAACTGACGTTTCCCTTCTTGCGAACAAATGCGGCGTCCACTCGATCGCCAACAATGATAGAAAATTCATCAAGCGACAAAGCCGATTCCGTACATGCAGCGATGGTTGGCTTTTCATCACAGATCGTTTGACAAGCCAAAATCAAATCAACGCCAAAGAGTGCTGCAGCGCGAACTGCCCAACTCTCAATTGCAGCCCCCTTTGCAACGATCGCCACCGCGTTGCGGCTACGGCAATCCAGCATGCTTCGCGCAATGAACCGGCAAACTTGTTGATGAAGGTTTCTGTCATGCCCGAGTCGGCTGCATGTCAGCGTAATCCAGGGCCGATCACACCAGTTCGACTTCGCGAGAGTTTGGCTGATCGAAAATTCACTTGCCCCCAAGACTCTTGACCGCGAAATTCGACTTTCGTGCGGTAGAGAGACTTGAGTGTTCATGATGTATCAGCCATCAAACCAATTTCGCTCGCGTGGTTCTAAAATCCTCCTATGACTTCACCACCAGCGCGGGTCAGCATATTGCGAAGCAGCTCTGTGTCAATTGAATGAGTGATGAAAATCACTGCCCCATCACCCATCAGCACGTGGAATCCACCCTGGTGGATATGTCCCATTTGCGCGATCGGATCATCACCTAGTTCTACATTTGCAGGTTTGGTCCATTCCGTCGCCTCAGTAGCATTCGCCTCGTAAACCATGATGGTGTTGGACAAGCCATCCTGAATGTCACGAAACCGATTGTCCTCACCCTCTTTCATTATTTTGTCATCGCCAACATTAGCATGAAATACTGTCTTTCCAGGTTCAAGCGGTAGGCTTGGGTCCATGAAAACTACAGGCATTTCCTTCAAGAGCTTGATGTTGTGGTCGCTATCCCAAGGTTCGTCCAGATGGAATTTTTCATACAAAGCTTGCTCTTCAATGAACGGCAAGATCGCGACGCGCCAGCTTAACAATGGCTTGTCGTTATCGTCCAAGATTGCGACTGGCGGTAGCTTTTTATAAGCCGAGTGATAATTGTGAAAAGCCAATCCGATTTGCTTCAGATTGTTGCTGGCTGACATTCGTCGTGCGGCTTCTCGCGCGGCCTGCACGGCTGGCAACAGCAGACCGACCAAGACACCAGCCGTTGCAACCGAAGCTGTTGCTTCCGTTTCAAGCACAAGACGATCCCCCTTACTTTCCAGCTGAATGAGATCGGCGAAGTAGTTGATCAAACGCCGTACATAGGCGCGCTGAGCATCTGGCACGCGTCCTTCGCCCTGAATTTCAGCATTCATCATATCGATTGCGATCAAGCGACCCTTGGCAACCGTTTCCTCGATGATCTGCTTGAGCTCTTTGCTGGACGCAGCATCGGCACTGACAAATTCAATGCGAAACTTGCCAGTCAAGCCTTCACTTTTTCCATTGACAATAACAAAGTCCAACAGATCGGGAATACGCTGAACATCACGCAACTGCGGTGGGATTTGGTCAATGTCCTGAGCAATCGCTTTTTTTAGCTCAGCACGCACAGGTGCCATTGAAAAGTACATTTGAAAGTCATCATCAGCGTCCAATTTCGCAGCGGTAATTTGGTCAGCCAATAGACCGCTGCCCGACTTGCTCGCCAGTACCGTGTCCAAGTAATTCTCTGGAGCAAAAACCATGGTACGTGGATTGATTGCGTGCATCACAAATTCACTGCTGTCACTGAATTCGTAGATCAACTTTCCGTTGGTCGTGCGCGGCGAATCGTCTGACAACATCTCTGGAGCGATATTCGATGGATCGTAGTCCTTGCTCAGGGTTACCAGGACCGCGGCAGGTGCCTCACCATTTTCGGTGGGCTTACCAAGGATGGATCGGACCCCAGTGATCGTGTAGATGTCGATCCCAAAGTACTTTTTGGCCCAGGCTTCGGCTACTTCGACGGGCAAGAGTTGTACGCTTGGCTCTTTTAGGGTTTTGGCCACATCGGCTTGAACCACCAGTACAGAGGATTCAGAGACGTAGTCAGCTTTCCCATTCTGAGCCCGAACCTCAGGGGCTGCCAACAGGATCAACGTGGCCATGAACACCAAGTTTCGTAACGTCTTGCCCATCATAGAAATCCCCATCAATTGCGCGCGTGCTTTACAGTAATAAAATTGGAACTTCATTGTAGCGAACTGCCAGCGGGTTAACGACAAGGCAATTCAGAAAAAGGAACGGGTGCTTGAGAGACGGCTTGTTGATTTATTTGCGTGGCATGTGAGCCGCTGGCGCTAGTCGGCGGTTTCGAGGAGCTGTCACCGCAAGGCCCGCGGCTAGCGCCGACGGCTCATTT
>CAYNNP010000120.1:0-19542 GCA_964398215.1 uncultured Pirellulaceae bacterium
GCAAAACTTTCGACTGGGGCGCCCAGTCGTTGCAGGATCGTGACGAACAGATTCGCCAACGGCACATCCTTGCCAAACTTCAAGAACTGGCCATGTTGATAACCCATTGATTTGCCGCCGGCAACGATCAATGGATAGTTCAAATTGGTGTGCGTCTTGCTGTTGCTGCTGCCGTAGAACAAAGTTGTGTTGTCAAGCAGTGTGCCGTTGCCTTCGGGAATATCGTTCATGCGTTTGATCAAATATGCCAGTTGGCTTGCGAGGAATTTGTCCCACTCGCCTTGGGCTTTTGCGCCGCCAGATTTCCTGGCGCCGTGTGCCAAACTGTGCATGCTGTTTTTCATACCCAACAACTGCGGGAACTTGCCGGCAATCGAAATCGCACCGTGCATGCTGCCGATCTGGTAGGTAGCGAAACGGGTTGAATCGGTTTGAAATGCCAAAACGATCAAGTCCAACATCGTCTTGATTAGTTCGCCAGGCGTATTGTCGTCCGCGTCCAAGGAAAGTCCGTCGGCGTTGACCTTTGGGCGAGGAACATTCAACCACTGCTGCGCACGCGAAACACCCTTTTCGGCTTCACGCACTGATGAAAGATACTGATTCAGTTTTCTTTGATCATGTTGACCAAGTTGGCGATGCAAATCGTTGGCTTGTTCTAACAGGAGATCCAAGTGGCTGCCTGTCCGTCCCAGCCCGCGCCGCTGCATATCGATAGAATCCGAGTTCATCGCAAACAAACGCTCAAAAACAGCTGCCGGCCGATTCAAAGATGGCATTGGCTGTCCCTTTGCATCGAATGAAAGCGTGTTTGCGCGGGTCGGCATGCCAACACCGCCATCGGACGAAAGCACCAACGAAGGGAATCTAGTGGTCGCGCCCAACCCGTGGGTCGTGGCAGCAAACTGGTCCAAAGAAACCGTGTTCTTCAAACCCGATGCAACTTTGTAATTCGCACCAGTAAGGAATGTATCGCCACTATCGTGCCCACCGATCTTGCGTACCAGTGGATGCGACAACCCTCCCAGCACAGTGACTTGCTCGCGAACCGGTTCCAAGACCTCCAGCGACTTTCTGAATTCGAATTCCTTGCCCTCGCCGTCAGGAAACCAGTTCCACTGACTGTCGGCATGATCAGCGCCGGGGATTGCGACACCATAGGGAAAGTACAACGCACAAAAACGCTTGGGCGGACCCGTTTGCTTGGAATCTGCGGTGGCCGTTGGCATCGATTCAAACCAAGGCAACGCCAAAGAGATGCCTGCGGCGTGCAACAAGTTTCGTCGCGAGAGTTGAGGTTTCGTCATGCTTTTCATCGATTCAAAAAAGGCTGGCTGGTCACGATGTCACGCATCAAGGCGGACAATCTAAATTCATGTTCGGCAAAACGTTCGGTCAAGTCATCAATGACCGGCTGGTCAACCAATTCAAGGCTGCGGCCAAGCGCATAGGTCATCATTTTTTTGACCAAAGCCTCAGCAAATTGGTCACGTCGATTTTCTAACAAATATTGCTGTAAACCCTCAACGTCGTTGACGGCGTGCTGACCAGGAAGCATCGTTTTTGCGTCCACCGGTTTTCGTTTGCGGCCCACTTTTTCTCGCCTGAGTCCAATCGCGTCGAAATGCTCCAGCGCGATTCCCCAAGGGTCGATTGAGCGATGGCAGTCAGCACATGCAGCTTTATCCTGGTGAATTTCCAATTGTTCCCGCACCGTCATTTTCTCAAAGTCTTTCACGGTAGATTCGATATCCGGCACGTCTGGTGGCGGAGGATCAGGCGGATCGGCCAACAATCGTTCACGAATCCAAACTGCGCGTTTGATTGGATGTGAATTCGCACCATCGGAACCAGCCATGTGCATTGCTGCATGCCCAAGCAATCCGCTGGGGCGATCCGTTTTCGCCAACGCAACACGCACGAATTCTTGCGAGTTGGGGCCGGAGATTCCATAGTGCTTGGCGAGAGCTGCATTGAGCATCGTGAAATCATTTTTCAGTAACCGTAGCGCAGACAAATCATGTCGCAATACTTCACTGAATAGTAGCTTTGATTCCATGGCCATATCGTGCTTGAGCGCATCATCAAAACCTTTGTAGTACTGCGGATTGATGGCGACTCGGCCAAGCGAATCAAGATCCAACCACTGCGTACAGAACTGATCTACAAAGCGGCTTGACTTTGGGTCGGCAAGCATTCGGTCGAATTGGTTGACCAGAGTTTCCTCGTTGTGCAAGTCGCCGCTCTTCGCCAATTGCATAAGCTCTTCATCGGCAGCCGAACTCCAGATGAAATAGGACAAGCGGCTTGCCAGTTCGTAGGAGTTCAATTCACGAGATTCGCTGACCGACTTACGCGGTTCGATCATGTACAGAAATGGTGTCGAGGCGAGTGAAGCCGCTAGTGTTTCTCGTAGAGCACCGATGTCGGAGCGCGACAGTCGACGTATTTTCTGGTAATGACGTGTCCATTCACGGAGCTCTTTCTTGGTCGCAGGGCGGCGCCATGCACGAGACAAAAAGAGACCGAGTACACGACCGACGGAATCATCACTTGCAAGGTTTTCGTTGACGGGAAGAATTCGTCGATGCGAAGGCGGTGGCCACGCGTCATAGTCATTCATCACGAACTCAACCGATTCAATGTAAATCTGCGGAAAGCTTGGATCGCGTTGAAAGACCTTGGCCTGCTTGCGTTTCTTGGGCTTCTTTCTCTTACTATCAGACGGCTCGGTTTCTTGTGTGACCGCAATCTGCTTGGGGCGAGGCTGCGCATCATGCAACGTGTTCTGCAGAACGAATAGCGTTTGCAGTTTGTTACGAGGAATACTGGACTCTGGCTTGGGCAGGAATTCTGCGCGTCCTCGAAACTCGATAACGACGCTGTCATCGGACTGAACCTTTACCTCACCGACTTGTTTCAAGAACTGAGTGGTCAGACCGCCGACAAAGTAGCCGAACTTCAGGCCTAACCGAGGAGTCGCCTGGCCGGTTTGCCAGTCCGTGCGGGCTTTCACGCGAACAGTAAAAGGGCCGCTGGCCGGCAACGTGTTGGAAGTCCCAATCCAATGCTGAGCACGGCCAAGTTGATCGGAGTTGTCTGCGCGAGTACCACGCAATTTAAAGCCACGATTGTGCTGGATGCTTTCTACTTCGCGCTCGGGCTGGTCGCCTTCCACCAAGACCATGTCCATCGCGCGACGTGCGTTGCGAAGATAGATCGATAGCTGCATGGACGACATCCCAAGAGCTTCGCCGTTATTCAAGAATCCATCTTTGGATATCGCGTCGGGTGGAAGGTCAGCCGCATAATCCATTTCCAGCCCCAACAGGTCAGTCATTGTGTAGGCATACTCATCGCGATTCATGCGCCGCATAACAACACCTGAACCAGAACCCTTGACCGATTCCAAAGCAGCATCAAGGTTCGTGCGGATCCACGACAACAGCTTGGTGCGATTCGATTTCGACAAGGGCTTGGCACCTTCAGGCGGCATCTCTCCCAACTGAATCGCGGTCAACGCATCATGCCATGTCTCCATCGCCGCCCGATCGTTGATCATGTCCGGCGAAAGGTTATCCAGCCGCAAGTCACCTTTTGTTTTGGCCTCGGAATGACACTCGAAACAATGCGTCTTGAGAATCGGCATGATCGTCGCATCAAATGCGTCGTCTGCACTCGCGGCGTGCACGGCAGCGATACCGATCAGGCATAGAAACCAACGGACCATTGGCTATGTTTGGTGGGTGTGTGGGCGGGAGCGAGAACTTCGCTGGTTTCACAGTATGACCCATGAACTGCAATTTCGCAAAGTTTGCGAAAAAAGCCCGGTTAGAGCTGCATAAAACAGCAATCACTCCGCGCTAAAGCGTAGGGATCATGACCGAAACCAAGTCTCGGCCGGGAGCGGCCAAGCTACTATCTAATGGTTTGGCTTACCAACGATGAAAAGCCGGATGGTCAGGTTTGACCGAAACGAACGTTCCAGTACAGCGGGCCGTAATCGAGTCATCGAAACCAAGCGTACCGGTCACGATGGCTTTGCGATTGGACGATTCAAGAACCCAGGCCTCAAGATGCAACTCGGCATCAGAGGGCGTTGGCATTTCAAAAGTGACTTCGTATTTCGCAGTCACACAACACGGCGGCACGTCAAGCGAGTTCTTGACCATCAGATGCCAAGCCGCTGTCCAGTTCAGATGACAGTCCAGCAGCGAACCAATGATCCCGCCGTTCATCATGCCTTCGAATGATTGATGGTGTGACTCAGGATTGAAAGTCGCAACGACCTTGTCTCCTTTGACACGACTCTTGATCCGAAGGCCCTTTTCATTGGCCGGACCACAACCGAAGCAAATCAGATTGGGAGCAAATTGATCTTGAAGGCTTCGGTCGGGATCCATGTGGCACAAAAAAGATTGAAATTGAAATTCCAGACCGTTGTTCGCTACGAACCCAACTCGACATCGAGCTTGGCATCGTTAGCTGCTTCGCGAAGCTTTAGCAATGCTCGTGCTTCCAACTGACGGATCCGTTCTTTCGTGACGCCCATTTCCTCGCCGACCTGTTTCAAGGTCAGCGGTTCATTGCCACGTCCAAGTCCAAACCGAGCCGTGATGATCTTTTGCTCGCGCTCATCCAATCGGTTCAGAATCTTTGAAAGCTCTCGTTGTCGCGATCGTTGTACCGTTTCTTCCAAGTATGGATCCAAACGCTCGTCTTGGCGTGCCAAGAACAGTTCTTCGGTTGTGGTACGAAAACGATCACGGTGCTTGAATTCACTTGGAATCGTACGAGCAAAGTTTTTCATGATCGCCCACGATGCATAAGTACTGAACTTATTGCCGCGTGAGTAATCAAATTTCTCGACCGCGCGAATCAAGGACATATTGCCGTCGCTGACCAGTGAAAAGAAATCATCAGTGCTGGCGACGTGCCGTTTCGCAATCGATACAACAAGCCGCAAGTTACTTTGTACGATCTTGTTTTTGACTTTGACCGCGCCTTCGTACAACGCGTCAATCTGATCCATCATCGCTGTTTTCGATGTGCCCGACGAATTCTCCAATTGCTCACGCAAGCGACCGGCTTTGTGCTTCAGATAGTTCATCTTGCGGAACAAGTGATACTCTTGCTCGCGGTTCAACAATGGAACTTCGTACAGCGCGCCCAGGTAGCTTGGCAGTCCGCTTGGCATGCGAGATTTTCGCGGCTTGACGTCTGGTTCTGGCATCGCTGCCAAATACTCTTCTTCACGCGAGGTGTTTTCAAAGTCCTCGTTGTAGATGTAATCAAGAGGAAGTTCCATCACACGCTGCAATCGCATGTCCATCAGGATCCGCTGAATGCTGGCACGCGTTCGCTTGAATCGTTTGGACAACTGTGCAACCGTCGCACCGTGCATGTGCAATTTGAAGATCGAGCGTTTATCGTCGTCCGTCAAAGCGCCACGGTGATGCGGGAAGATGGCAAGTTTGTCATGATCGGCATCAAAATTCTTGAGCGTATAACGAATCGTTTCGGGGCTCCGTTTCATTTGCTGAGCCAGTTGACGCGTTACTTCCGAAAGCGTCGCACCGCCTTCGACCAATTGGCGAGCACGTTCAATCATCTCGCTCTTTTCGTCGTCCGACAACTGACTGAAACGCTCACCACGGCGAACCTTGTCACGGTTGTTGGCAATGAATCGTTCGACGCTGGAGTGTAAGAACCCCACGCGTTTTCGACCGCCAAACAGCAGTCGTCGACTTACAAGACCCGATTCGCGCCATCGGCTAATCGTCTTGGTCGAAACATTGAACATCTTGCTGAGTTCATCCACTGTGTGGACTTGCTCTGGAACTTCTTCGATAGGAACGTTCGCCGAATCAGAGAGGTCTTCAACCAGCAATCGCAGATCATGTTTCAGATCAACAGATTCGATGTTGTGGCGACTGGGAGTTTCGGGTCGGTAGTTTGTGATTCGAAAACATACATAGTCGAACGCGTACGATCGATCCGCTTCTAGTTCGCCATAGAGTGTTTCCGTAAGGGCAGCCTGCTCAACCTTCTTCGCCTTGGGGGCGAATCGAGTAAGTTGATCACGCAGTTCCTTTACTTTTGAGTCTCGGTAATCTTCATGCATTGCCTTGGTCTCCCAGTCTGGTACGTCCGCCGATGTTAATCCCTGCGACCCCGGCGGGTCGCTCAGCTTTGTACCGGGTTGCCCGGGTATTCACTCAGTCATTTGAGTGAAGTCCTAAATGCCACGATCAAGAACTAGGTCTTCATCGAGGCTGCTCAACGACTCCTTGTCGCTGGGCTCCTAAGTTAATACGCGTCATTAGTGTCCGCTGTTCCACAGTTAGGACTCTTTGCGTCATTGTTAAGTTCGCAAATCCGCTGACACGTCTGGGCAAAGTCGCCATCTTTTTAAAGCAATTTTTCATCTTATGAGAAAACCACCTGCATTTCTGACAGCTTCATCCAGTTATGTGTAAGAGGACTATGGAAATATGGGGCCAAACAGGTCCAATTCCAAACATTCGCAACATCAGATTTGACGCAAGCCTTTGCAGAACAACAACTTGCGGCTCAAAATCAGCTTTCGGAATTCTTTACCGACTCCGCCAAGCGTCCATCGGCTTTGTAAAGTTTTCCACTGTTTTGTAAATTTGGGCATCTCAAAATGCGACTGCTTGGACGGATTGACAGTCCGCCTCCAATGTATAAGTCCCCTTTTGTCGGATAATCCGGCGGGAAAAACTTTAACAACTGCGTGTTTTTTTTCAGTGAGGCACGTCAGAGCAGCTTGGGGTGGCCTGGTGGAGGCCCGATGCGGATCGGTCGATGGAAGTGACTACGTATAGCGCCGTAGGTTCGGCCTACCGTTTGTTTCTCGAAGCTAGAAAGAATCATCATCATGCTCAGCGATTTCGCACGGAAGCCGTCGACGAGTGACTCAACCCGCCGGACCACTCGTCGAAAATTTGTATCGCACCTTGCTAGTGCCGTTGCCGTCGTGGCAGGCGGAGCCAGCATCGCAAATGCAGCCGACGCACCAACGCAATTCCAGATCCAGCCCAACTCTTTGATGCGAGTTCGCATCGAAGTTGACTTGAAAGGAAATGTGAATGTTCCTTCCAATCCGCTGATCTCACGCGAAAAAGAAAAGTCGGTTCCGCTGACAAGCAGCGCATTGTTCGACTATGAAGAACGCTATCACGATCGTGACGATTCCAAGTCGGTTGCGATTGAACGCTTTTACCACAAAGCGAGTAGCACGCGCGATATCGCCAAGGCATCGACCGTCATCAACATGCGCGACTCGGTTCGGCAGGTTCACATCCGTCGCGATCAGTTACCAGAAACAACATACGCTGTTGATGACTATTTCACCCAGGAAGAACTGGGCTTGATCAAAATCCCCGTTTGCAGTGCGGCCGTCGATCAGCTACTGCCAACCAAAGCAGTATCGGTTGGTGAAAAATACAAAGTTGGCGAAGCTGAGATTGCATCGCTTCTGAATCTGGCAGCTGTGAACAAGACAGATGTCGAAATCGAAGTTGTCGAGATCAAATCGACGCGTGCCAAGTTCCAAATGACAGGCAACGTTCATGGCTCGGTCAATGGCGTGCCAACGATGATGCGGGTGGTCGGAAAGATGACTTTCGATCGCGAAATTGGAACATGTACTTGGTTGGCAATCGCGCTGCATGAAACTCGAGACATTGGCAAGGCTGAGCCTGGTTTTGACGTTGCAGCGACCATCAAAATGGTTCGGCAACCGCTGCCAAAGGTCGTAGCGCTGCCAGCTCGTCCTTTCAGGTTCACAGCGACTGTTCCTAGCAACCGAATGTATGTTGATCTACAGAGCAAGTCGATTGACGTTGCAATGCTGATGGACCGGCGCTGGAAAATTATGCGCGATATCACAGGCTCTGTGATGATGCGAATGATCGACAACGACAATAGCATCGCCCAGTGCAATATTCGCCCACTAGCATCCCTTGAAGCGGGCAAGCAGTGGACTTTAGAGGCATTTCAGCAAGACATCAAAACGGCCCTTGGATCACAGCTTTCCGAGTTTTTACAGGCCGATCAGCGTCTGAGTGCCAGTGGACTGAGGGTCATGCGAGTGGTGGCCCAGGGATCCGCAGAGGGGGTGCCAATTCAGTGGATAATGTTGCATTTTTCAGATGATTCCGGGCGCCGCGTCCAAGCCACATTTACAATGGAAAGCGACAGCGTGACAAAATTCGCGGGCGCCGATGTGCAGCTTGCGAATTCGCTGAGATTCACAACTCCCGCCCCGGAGAGTACCACGGAGCCAGAATCTCGAGTGTCTGCGAAACCTGCGGTTCGCAATTAAGCGCAAACGTCGCCAAGCTTTCATGCCGCAATAGTGCCAACAAACCGAAACATAATGTCTCATTACAAACCGCTGCGAATATCATCAGCATCTTCGATGCTTGTCATGTCAGCCACGATCTTTTTGATTTCGGCGACGGGACTTAACGCGCAGGAGAAAAAGGATCCATCATCTGTCCAGGAGACTCAGTTTGCTCCTGGGGTTTTGACGGTGATTCCAGCGGCCGCCGAGGCAGGCGAAACGTTTGATGGCCCACTTACTCTGAAAAGCTTGCTGGATGCTTATCCAGAAATCGAATGGGACGCTGATCACTTCGTCAACCGAACACCGCATTTTGATCCGCGGACACGGACGCTGCCGGAGATGGCAAAGCAAGCTATTTTGCGACGTGAAATTTCATGCCTCGAGTTTTCCTTCAAACCGCTTCGCCAGATCTACGTTGACTTGCCTCGCAAGAACGGCCAGCTTCAGCGAAAGCTCGTTTGGTACATGGTCTATCGAGTTCGCTATCGTGGTGGTGACCTGCGTCCTGCTGTCGATCGACTTGCAGACACGCCAGTATTCAAGCGTCTGGAAAAAGTGCGATACCCGTCGCGTCGCTTTTTCCCAATGATCACAATGAGCAACCATGTGACGGGCAAAGAATACTTGGACAACGTCCTGCCAGCTGCAAAATCGAAGATCAAATGGCGCGAGCAGATCACGGCGCCTTTGTATAACAGTGTCGAAATCACCCGGATTGCTGTACCTGCAAGCACCGACGAAAATGCTGCAGGCGTCTGGGGGATCGCGACATGGGTCGATGTTGATCCCAAACTGGACTTTGTTTCCATCAGTGTTTCGGGGCTCAGCAACGCATTTCAGCAGGATGGCGAAGGCAATGACGCGCCCTATCGTCGCAAGGCTCTGAAACTCAATTTCTACCGGCCCGGTGACGCGGCCAACATGACGGCGGATACGGTTCGATTCGGAATTCCTGCCTTCGAGAACGCGGAACAGCAAAAGTATGTGTTTGACCAATATGGGCTGAAGGAGCGACTGAACTATCAGTGGATCTTCCGCCCTCTTCAGTAGGCGATTAAACTCAGATGAACATTTGGATGACGGCTGGCCTCTAATTCGAAGACCAGCCGTTTTTCTTTTGGTTGCGTGTCATGTAAAAACAATCTGCTGATACTGCCACGCAAGCACTTGACCTCAGAATGCCAGTCCCGGCGTCTGCCACCGCTTCCCAAATACGTTGCGAATTCATGTTTGTTGATCGAGTCAAAGTTGAACTGCGAGCCGGAAAAGGCGGCGATGGCTGTAGCAGCATGCGTCGGGAAAAGTATGTCCCCCGCGGAGGCCCTGATGGCGGCGATGGTGGCCACGGCGCCAGTATCATTCTGCAAGCCAAATTGGGGGTCAATAGCTTGTCGTTTTATGCGAATCGACGATTCATTCGGGCCGCCAACGGTCAGCCAGGACAAGGCGCCTTGCGGCACGGACGCAGCGGCAAAGACGAGACGTACTCCGTTCCACCAGGCACGATCGTGATGGATGCGGAACACGGATTTGTGATCAAGGATTTGAAACTTCCCGGCGACACGGTGATTGTTGCTCAAGGTGGCAAGGGTGGTTTTGGAAATGCGCACTTTAAGAGCAGCACGAACCGAGCCCCAAGAGAAACGACCTTGGGCGGGCAAGGAGAGGAACGCGGTCTAATCTTGGAACTCAAGTCGATCGCGGATGTCGGCTTGGTGGGAATGCCCAACGCAGGCAAGAGCACACTTCTAAGCAAAATTTCTAGCGCTCGACCTGAAATCGCGGACTATCCATTTACAACCAAGCACCCGAATCTTGGCATCGTTGATTTGGACATGGAACGATCGTTCGTTCTTGCAGACATACCCGGGCTGATCGAAGGCGCCAGTGAGGGCATCGGCCTGGGGCACGAATTCCTTCGGCATGTTGAACGAGCCGGAATGTTGGTTCATCTGGTTGAACCAGACCCCGTTGACGGTACCAACCCAATCGAAAACTACAATGCTATTCGAGCAGAGCTGTCCGAATACGACGAAGATCTCGGGCAACGTGACGAGATTGTTGTCGTCAGTAAGTGTGAATCAGAAAATTCATCTGAAGTCCGTGAACAACTCGCTGAAGTATGCGGCAAGCACGTCTTTGCAATCAGCGCAGTTACAGGTCAAGGCCTAACTGAATTGAAAGACGAAATCATGACGCGCGTGAACAAGCGACGGGCGGCAATGATTGCCCAGGGCGAAGACGTTCCGATCTTGAGAGCCAGTGATACCAAGAAGGCGGAAGTCAAGAAGAACAAACGTGTGCCACCGCACTTGGCTGGCCCCACCGCTCGGTTGTCCAATGATCTTCAAGCCAAAGACTACGACGATGCCGCTTTCGAAACGGAGGAGCCGTCGTGAACGGTGACGGTTGCCTGGTCGCAGTCGATGTCGGAAACACAGCGGTTAAGCTTGCGGTTCGACGTGGTGACAAGACCAAGTACACAAAACTTATCTCCGATCTAACGATCAGCATTTCTGGCGACAACTGGGTCCAAGACGCCATGGCATGGGTCCGCGACCAAGCTGAATGTCGAGAAACCCATTGGCGCATCGCGAGTGTCCAACGTGATGCCGCCGAGCGACTGGCAAACGCGATTGGCAATGACAAAAACGTGATGCTGGTTGGCCACCGCGACGTGCCCATGAAAGTCCAGGTTCGATCTCCCGAGCGACTGGGAATCGATCGACTGCTAAGCGCGTACGAGGCAAACAATCTGTATCACGGTCCACTGATCGTTGCCGACGCAGGCTCCGCTGTCACGGTTGATTACGTTGACGCCCAGGGAACCTTTTGCGGAGGCGCGATTTTGCCAGGAATCAGCTTGCAGCTCCAATCCTTGGCTCGTGGCACAGACTTGCTGCCCCATGTGCGGCTTGGCGATGAGTCCACCAAACTGGAAATTCCCGGCAAAGAAACTGTCGAAGCAATACGGCTGGGTGTAATCATGTCGGTGGCAGGCGCGATCGATCGGCTTGTCAGTCTGTACCAGAATCAACCCGATTTACCTGCAGAAAGTGCATTACTCGTAGTCACTGGGGGGGATGCCACGACTTTGGCCTCTTATATCCAAGAACCCCACGAAGTCGAGCCAAACTTGGTATGTCGCGGACTACTGGATTTGACTTCAAATACGGGAGAAACGCCCGATCCCGCCGTGATGCTAGAATAAAGCAATGACGGTCGGTGTGTACCTTTGGCAAACACTGATCGTTCTTAGACTGTCACACACTGTTTAATTCTTGAACATGTCAGCAAACAAAATCTCCGATCTGTTGCCGATTCCCGAGGGAGTCAAGAAACCACACGCCTATCAGGTCTTTGGACTTGAAGGTGGTGAGCAAGATCGTGAATTGATCAAAGCAGCAGTCCAGTCGATTACGCAAAAGCTGGCTGACGCAAAAGAATCCACCGACCCAAAGTTATGGCGTACCGCAGCAAAGACAGTTGATAAGGCCAAGAGCATTCTCAGTGACCCCAAGAAACGAGCTTCATTGGATGCTCGATTCGGTGTGATCAACTTTGGAGACGAAGAAGCCACGCAGGCAGCCGATCCACTCGCAGCGATGTTACCAAATGCCGACCCGCTGGCGGCATCATTGCCAAGCAGCGATCCGCTAGCCGCTATGATCCCTAGCGGCAATCCAATGTCCGCGCCAGCGCACCCAGGCAATGCTCCCGTTGGCACCGCCCCCATTGCTGCACCCTCCGCGCAGTCGCCGCCAACCGCACAGCCCCCGGCGCCAGCACGCAAACCTGCTCCGGCTCCATCGAAACTCAAGTCTTCTTCTCCCGTTCGAGTCCGGAAAAAAAAGACCTATCGACGAAACCACTCAACCGCCAAAGCCATGTTGGTACTGTTCGGCGTTGCCATGGTAGTGGTCGTCGGCGCACTCGGGTACTTCTTGTTCTTTAGCGATGGGCATTTGAGCATCGTCAGCGAAGACGGCAAACTCTCGATCAATACTGAGCGAGACAAAAACAAAGCAGCGCCAAAACGAACCAACCCTCGGCGTGTCAGTCGACCAAAAAAGAACAAGGGCGATGGAATCCTGAACGCCCCAGCGACATCGGGTATCTCAGAATCAATCGGAAACGTTGCGTCACCAAAAATGGAACCGGAATTTCCATTCCGGAACCAACCGATGGACTCGGTTCCAGAGATGACAAAACCGGAGATGCAGCCCGCCGACACTGGCACAACTCCTGCCGAAATGGCGACTCCTGAAACCACGCCTCCCGAAATGGCCACTCCAGAAATGGCGGATACCATTCCATCACCGACAGATGCGTCGCCCAACCAAGAGCCTGAAAAGACATTTGCGGTTGAGCCGGCCATGGAAGAAAAAATGGAATTGACGCCGGAGATGATCGCAAAGGCAGATGCGCAAATCGCAACCGTCGAAAAATTGATCAAGGCATCCGACTGGAAACAGATGAAACCGGCAGCCGAAAAATTGTCCGCGATGCCCCTGAGCGATGAACAAGAGCCCTACGCAACGGCACTGTACAACCTAGCCGATTTGGCGACCTTTTTCCGTGGCGGCATCGTTAGAGGAATCGCGTCGCGTAATGCGGCAGAGACATTTGAAGTCACTGAAGGTGTCGTTGTTGCGGTCGTGGAGACCAAACCTGATGGCATCATCTTGAGAGTCAATGGCCGCAATAAAGTCTACAATATCGCTGAAATGCCGTTCCGACTGGCCGATCGGCTGGCCGATTTCGCATTGTCACTGAACAAACCCAATGACATCGCAGCTCAGTATTGCTACCGAGTGGTGGCGGAGAAATCGTCGCCCGAATATCGCGAAGAAGCCTTGGAATGGCTAGACGGACTTGATGGCAATGTAGAAAATGTTGACATGAAACAACTCGCTGAGGCGATCAAGAAAATCTACAAGTAATGGATTGCGATCGTTTCGACCAACGAAAGCAAACCCAATGCCGTCAATCGAGCCTGCTATCGAGACGCTGTCCCAATTGATCGCGTTTCCGTCGGTCAGCAACACCAGCAATAAAGCCGTTTCCGAATATTGCTGTGAACAGTTGGAATCACTTGGGTTTGTCGTTCACCAGTCGTCATACATCGACGATTCCAATATCGAAAAAGTGAACGTGGTCGCCAAGCGAATTCCCACCGGATCGGGATCCAACAGTGGCCTTGCCTACTTCTGTCACACTGACGTCGTGCCCGCCGAAGATTGGACGGGGCCAGGCGGTGATCCGTTTAGCGGGGTACTCACCAACGATCGGATCTACGGCCGAGGAGCTTGCGACATGAAAGGATCACTGGTCGCGATGCTGGCTGCTGCTGCGCAAGTCTCCGCGAGTGACCAACAAGGGCCTCTCTGGATTGTTTGCACCGCAGACGAAGAGGTTGGTTTTGATGGAGCACGCAAACTGGTGAGTTCATCGCCCGAGTATCGCGAAATTGTTGCCTCACAGCCCAACGTGATCATTGGCGAACCAACATCGCTTGGTGTCGTTCATGCACACAAAGGCATCACAGGATTCGAGGTGATCAGCCACGGTCGTGCAGCGCACAGCAGCACCACTGACGGCATCAATGCCAACGAAAAGATCGTGCCGATATTGAATAAGCTTCTGGAAATTGGCGAGCGTACCGTGAGCGACAAACGCTACCAAGATGATCGCTTTGACCCGCCATTCCTATCGTGGAATTTTGGTGTCAGCGACCGAGCGACCGCCGTCAATATCACACCGGCGAAATCGACAGCGTGGGTGTGTTTTCGAAGCATGCCAAACGTCGACGGCGAAAACCTGATCAGCGAAGTACGCGAGTTAGCCGATTCCCTGGGGTTGGAATTTCGGCGACGTGCCGGTGGCGGGCACGTCTGGGTTGCCCCAGATTCAGAGTGCGTCCAGCGGATGTGCAAAATCGCGGGCGGTCGACCCAAGACTGTCTGCTATGGAACAGACGGAGGCGAGTTTTCTGAACTGAAAAACATGGTCGTGCTGGGACCTGGCGACATCGCTCAAGCACATACGGCCGACGAATGGTTGTCCCTAGAACAACTGTCAAAAGGCATCCAAGTCTTTACCGATGCCATTGGACAATGTTGCTGACGGAGATTTTCAAATCCCCTGCATTGGTTACTTGGCCGCTTCAATCAGCTTTGTTAGATCATTCGATTTTCCAGTTTTGATCTTGGCCATGAGCGAGGAGTTACGAAGCAAATTACTCGTGATCTGCTTCCTTTGCTGCTCATTCGGTTCATCTTGGACCAATTTTGCAAACTGGTTCGCGAAATCAGGTTCGACAATCGCATCGCGAAATTTCGATCGTTGGGACAACATTGAAATCAACGACGATCGGTAGTTGTACATCGGCCGGATGCTGGAAACTGCTTGATTAAGTGGTGCCAGGTCTCGTTTTTCAGTGAACATATCGTGCAAGCTGCTTGAGTTGACCATCGACATATAGACCTGCTCTTGGTCATTGGTTGGCATTCGCTGAATAATGTCACCCAGCTTTTTCCATTCGTGATGTTCTAGCACCCATTTGATTGCCTCGCTGGTCATCAGCGATTGCAGGCAATATCGCAATCGATATCGGTTTCCAGCATTCATGACTTCAAACAGCTCATCGACGTTCTTGCCATCAGCACGCATTTTCTTGACAACAGCGGCGTTCATCAGCAATTGCCAGATCACTGGCGAGTTGGATTTCGCGTTGGAGTTCTGCTTAGCAAATTTGTAGATCTTGCCAAAGTAACCAAGCTTGATAAAGCGAGTCATTGAATTGCTTCCCATCAAACTGGTCATCTGCGCTTTTGCTTTGGGGTTACCAAGCAATTCATCGATTACCAATTTGGCTTCATCGTCGGTTAGCTGCCGCTCAAGCGTCGATACAGCCAAAAGGTTCTGTAACGCGCTTGGCCGAATTTGCGGAACGCGAACCAGTAGCAAAGCATCAACAATTTTTCTGGCGTGCCCCAAATTAGAAAGCGAAGAAATCGCCGAATATTGAGTGGCAAGTTCACTAATGAATTCCGGTGACGCTTCGCCCGGTTCCAACATTTTCAGCAACTGCGCCATCATCGGCGAATCCAAAGCTGGTTTCCGGAGCAGAGAATTGCCGAGCATGTAGACGCACAACCGCGCCGCTTGCTCTGGTTCCGATTTGTCACCAAGCTCCAGCAGGTGCTTTCCGATCAATTCTTTGTTCTCGTTCTTCACAATGCTACTGTTGCACAGCACGCATGCCGCCAAAGTAATTTTCAAGTTTGCATTTCTAAGAGCGCCAACTTGCTTGGCAAACACATCCAAATTTCCTTCTTGGGTAATCCAGTCACGAAGATCGCTTGAGTGTCCAGCTTGGAACAACGTGCTCTTCTGGTGCTGCTCGGACAGCCCCAAACACAGCGACTCAAGGAACGAGAGTTGATCTTCTTTGATTAAATCGGTAATCAGAGTGCGGGTGATCGTACTGGTCAGAACCCGTTGCAGATGAGTTGGTGTAGCCCTTTGGACCAGGCGAGTGAATCCGTCATCACGCTTATTGACTTCGATAACCTGCTTACGAAACCACTTCAATGTCAGCAGTTTTTGTGCAAGTCTCTGCTCGTAATAACTGGATTTAGGTTTGGTCGCGATTTCCCAAAACGCCAACGCAATTCGAGGCTCTTTTTTCAAGTCCTTTTCTTCAAGTTGTTCTGCCAACTTGAGCGCCGTCCGAGATTGTTCACTGGAGGATTGTTTCGCCAGTTTGGCCAGCAACGCGCCCACATTGCCTTCTTTGATAATGATTTCCAGGTAGGCAGGCCGCACGATCAGTTTCTGGTGCAGCGACTGAGCGTAGCGTTTATCACACGAGGCAATCGCTTCATTCAATATCTGAAGCCGCCCCGAATCGATAATGGCCTTCACGGCAGCATCGCTATTTAGCAAGTTCGACAGGATCAACTGCTTGTCGTTGGCAGTCTGGCCTTCTTTCGCAAAGACCATCAAATCATCAAAACGCTTTTCCTTAATCAGAAAGTTAACCACATCAGGCTTGCCCAAGAGGCGTCCAAGTAGTTGGGCGCGTTGATAACTCAGGCGTTTGCCTGGAAAAAGCTTGACGATTCGATCGTACTTCTTGTCCTCGTTGATTAGTTTCGGCAGTAGAGTTCGATTGTCGATCACGCCAGTCAAATGCGTATACCGCGTAGACTCATCTTCATCAGCCAAGAAATCGAGCAACTTCTGGCGTTCTTTAGGGTCGGTCAATGCACCTGCGACGTTGTCATTGCGGTACAAATTTGACGCGTACTTTCGCCACACTTGGGGAGAGGACCGCCGCAAGCACTGCATGAAGTCCAGTATGCGTTTTTGTTTCTTCAGTTGTTTCGCCAGCTCCGGATACCGTGTTGGTGCTTGGGCCAAAACCGCTGCAGTTGTCTCTCCCAATTCGTTGCCAATGTCAAGCAACTGATCCACCGTGGTGGAATTGAATCGATCCTTGAAAAGATCAGGCAACCCATAGGTCAGCAACAACGGATGAAGCTGCCAAGCGGCTCTTTCGGTTGTCAACTCATCCCATATTCGGGACACAAATTTCTGATCAATTAAACCGCGTTCGGCCGATCCTATTTGCGCCCAGCCTTCCATGATGCCGCTAAACAAAAGCCGTCGTTCTTTGTCGGTGTATTCCTTGTCCAGAATTTTAGCCGCGCGATCTTGATGGTCCTTGTACCAGAACGGCATCGCGACCAAACGTCCCACTAGCGTATGACGAGACTCAACATCGGCCACTTCCAAATACATTTGTTGAAGATCTTTTGCTTCGACTTGGTCGAACAGGAATTTATGAAGATCTTTCTTGGTCGTTAACTGCATCAGCATCATTTCTCGTGCATCCAATGACACACGATCGATCAGCCGAATAAGCCCTTTGTCTTTGGAAAAATTCGCCTTGATCGTTGTACTGGAAACGATTTGCCGCAAGTACGTGCCGCGGCGATTCTTCTCTTGGCTCGAAGCGATTGCGTCGATCCATATATGCAAGCGTTCCTTCTTTACCAAAAGCGAGATGATTGCTGTGTTGGAATAAACGCGGCCTATCAAACGACGACGTACCAGCGATGACTTGTCTTTGACAACCATGTCGGTGAACGCCATCACCCACTTTTCCCGTGACATCGATTGGCTAACTTCTCTCACACTCATCAGTACACTTAACAATCGATCGCGAGCCGATTCATCTGGTTGGGCTGCAATGATTGGCAACAGATCAAAACAAAAGCCTGGCTCCACCAACTGCGTCTGAGTTGACCTCAACGCCGTCAGGACTTCTTGTAGGATTCGTTCTTGATGACCGTTCTTAACATCCGCGTCGGCGATCAGCGCCTTGACGGTCTTTTCGCGGCCAAGCGAGAAAAGCTGTTTGATTGCGTTTTGAGCTTCGGGCCCTTGCGATTTCTGAACCTGTTGAACGTACCGACAAATGCGAGGTGGAGTTGTGGGCGTTAAACCCAAATCCATCATCTGCAATACATGTTGCAGTCGCTTGCGAGCTTCTGTGTCGGAACCTGCCAAGTGCATCGACAGCTCGGGACGTATCGACTCGCCTCTCACCCACAGCGCGAGCGTGGCGTCTTCACGCGTACGAAAACTGCGGCTGGAAAGCCGCTGGACTAACTCTTGAACGCTGGGTTGCTCCGCCGATTCTTGGCAGTTGGCGGGCGCCGTGATCGCGAGCGTGAACACAACAAACAGGAGGGAGTGGATTCTTTTCATGGACTTGCTCTGCCGAAAGGGAAGGCGAGTGTCTTTGGTAAAACCCCCATTCTAGGCTCCAAGGCCCTGCATCGGGACAACTATGGGAAACATGTTTTCGGAAAAACTTCAGTTTTGATAGACAATTCGGCGCAAACCGAGCATCATCCTAGTGTCATGGAGCAAAATACAACGTTTATCGAGAAAGTACGGGCCAGCGCCCGATTGATCGCGGAAAATGGGACTCCAGCGTTATCGGGCTTATTTGATCTTACGGCTCAGCGGTTGGTGCGATTTGCAGCGACCATTTCGCGGCACCAGCAGGATGCCGAAGACGCGGTGCAGATGACGTTACTGACCGTTTCCAACCGCCCAAAATTATTGGCGTCGGCCGAACAACCATGGCATTACTTGCTGCGGATGGTCCGTAACGACACGCTTCGAATCATGCGTAAGAAAAAAAGCTGGACACCTCTAGCGTGCTTGGATCAGGTGCCCACATCATGTGCGATGGATGCATTGGAAACAGAAGATCAAAACCAAGCCATCCTCGCAGCTTTGCACTCGTTGCCTCAAGCACAAAGCGAAGTCGTTGTATTGAAGATTTGGGAATCCATGACTTTCGATGAAGTCGGTTCGGTGTTGGATATATCTCCAGCAACAGCCGCCAGTCGTTATCGCTATGCAATCGCAAAGCTTTCATCAAAGCTTCAGTCGCACGATCACGAGGCGGTGCAATGAGCGAATTGAATGACTTGGAGCAACTGATAGCCGGAGCTGGTGATGTCGTTCAGCCATCGCGAGACCTACGACCAAGAGTGCTGGATGCGGTCAATGAACAAGAAAGCGAAAAGTCAGCTCAAAAACATCTTAGTCGTTACTGTCTTGCGATCGGAGCATTGATGTTGGTCGCCGCACCACTGACACGTCTGTTAAGCGAGCTTCCATTACCAAAGTCGCCATCAGCGGAATCGATTCAACAAAGCGTCAACTTGTACGCCGATCAAAAAGGCATGAATCACGATTGGTCCGCCGTAGATGTCTTTTCACGATTAAGACAAGCGCAAGCAGATCCAAACCGCACATCCTTACACAACCTAAGCCGCTAAGTTTCAGGTCGGGCCGGTTCCCACCTTGTGTTTACTCACAAGTGTTTTGCCCAAAAGCACGAAAACATGGGATTATCCTACAGCGAAGCTGTTTAACAACACAGCCTGTGGTCGCGCAGCGCACCACAGGTCGTTTGCCCGAATTAACCAACCCAAACCCTGAAAGGGTTTCACAACAGCGCTGTCGAACACCTTCGGCGTTCATCGATAATCCACCAGCAAACCCCGGGTGCGCTGCGCGACCCGGGGCTTTGTTGTTGAAGTCCTTCGGACTTAGTTTAACGCCGCGAAAATCGAAAA
>CAYNNP010000121.1:0-14194 GCA_964398215.1 uncultured Pirellulaceae bacterium
GTCCTTGGTCCGGCCTACAACCAAACAACACATCAAAAAGCGCAACTCCAAAACTCACGCTTCGGGTTACCAAAACCAATGTCTGACGTAAAAACGCTCAAAAAAGTTCTCTTTGGATTGTTACACATTCGGGCCCTTCGTTCATGGCCTTGTTGACAAACGTGGTGACTGGGTCGAACGTTAGAAACTGGTCGGTGGCTGGTTGTAGCAACGCGTTGATCGCGTCCATCTGATCTTTCTCTTTTACCGCGGGATCTAGCCAGCAGTCATAATCGTCTGGTGACAAAATCACTGGCATACGATCGTGCAGTTGCGCTACCGTGTTGTTTGCCGCTGTCGTCAAGACAACACAACTCTCGATCTGCCCCATACCAATTTTGGTTCCATCCCAGATTTCCCACAGGCCGGCAAAGCTCATTGGTTCTTCGCTTGGTTGCCGAATGTAAAACGGCTGCTTTCGTTTTCCGCTGGTCTGCCATTCAAAGAACCCGTCGGCTGGAATCAAACATCTGCGCCGGCGATATGCAGACCGAAACGAAGGCTTGTCGGCTACTGTTTCGCTACGCGCATTGATCAGCGGGCGGCCCGACGGACCGTCTTTCGACCAAGAAGGCACAAGCCCCCAGCGGAGTGAAACGGCTTCGCGCTGCCCATCGGCGCCGGCACGAACGACCGACACATTTTGCGTCGGAGCGATGTTGTAACGTGGTTGGAACAGTAATCCTTGCTGAGCAACACCAAGCGACAACCCAAAATGTTCCGCCAGCGCCTTCGCAGGTGTCTTTAATGTGAATCGTCCGCACAAACTATTTACTCAGTTGTGGTGTAACATCAGTTACTTCAAAGGCAAAGCAGGATCGATTGTAGCGTTTAACTACCAACGCCACGAATAGAACGGGCCACGGAAATTCACAGGAGAACCCGGCAGCAACCATGGTGGGTGGCCGACTGGTTGAAAGCTACGGAAGCGACTGTCCAGCGCGCCGAACGGATAAAGTCGCGTGGACGCTGACCCGAAACGATAGCTACCGTATCGAAATCCTGAATACGCCGCTGGTCCATAAAGCGAAGCATTGCTGATTCTGTTCCTTGTCCGGATTTGGCTGCCGTATTGGTGTGTCCACACGTGGCTGCGGTTGCCAAGCTCCAATGATGATGCTCCGCTGCGAGATCGACTGGGGCGGTACGAAGTGAAACTGCTGATCGAACTGGTTAGCTGAATCGGGTAATAGTTGGTGTTGAAACCGTAGAATAGCGTCGGCAGGCTTCCAATTGGATTTCTATAGACCATTGATTCCAAAAGCAGCGTGGTTGAATTCGCAGCGGATAATGAATGCGTCAACGACAATGAACTCAGGGCCATGACCAGATCGCCGGCAGGATTCGTTGGCGAGACAACCAACTCAGAGGCAAACCCTTGTTCTGCTTGCAGGTTGATGACTTCGAGTCGGGACTGAGCCAGTTTGGATTTCAGTTCGGCCAGACGAATCTGGTTGCGGTAGTTTTTGATTTCATTTTGTTCGGCAACACGAAGTGTCTTGCTAAACCCGGTAGTCGACGCGGAGTTTACGCTGGCCAACTGCTGTGCAGCTAATTCCAGTCTGCCCAAGACTTCGCGCAAGAACTGTTGTTCATTGGTGGATGATTGGAGTTGAAATTTGGCCTCGCATTTTTGAAAACCACCACGCAGCTCGGCCACCGTTGATGTGGAATCTTGTTTGGAAATGAATTGTGTTTGATCTGTCTGAAGAAACTGCGAGATGGCAAGTTGCTCTTGTTCCATGTTTTTCAATTTCGCAATTTTGTTTTCCAGCAAATCGATGTCTTGTTGCGACGTCATTGCCATTGCGTTGAGTTCGCGAACTTTGCCAAGTCGCTCTTGTTCAATCGTGGACAGGTGTTTGATGATCGCAGTATGTGCTGTGCACTGAGCGATCGCTGCGGATGTCAGTTGTGAATTCTCAACGCCATTCGATTCAAGCAGACTGACAGGATGAAGGACGTTTTCCTGATTGGCGGATTCCAGTCCTTGCAACCAACCGATTCGTGCTTGCGTCGCGGCTAGCTCCCAATTCGCCACGTTCAGTTCGTGTTGAATCGTTGGATGACTGCTGGTCGAGCTTGCTGTCAGCTTGGCAACCTGTTCATGTTGTTTAGCGAGGTCCTGGTTTAGCTGTTGAATCAGGCCATCTGTTTGGTCTGCATCTAACTGAAAATCATTTCCCGTTCGGATGTGCATGTCGGTGAAAAGCAGCTGAGCATCTTGCCAAGCAGGATCTTGATAAATTCCACCATCGGATTCCGCGAGTACCGACCGAGCAAGGTCAACGTACTCGTTGTAGGTTTTCGATTTTGCCCAAAGGTTTGTCACTACCAGTTGTTGGCGTCGGACCTCAAGCCACGAAGCATGCCCATTTGCCTTCAGTGATTCTAGCGATCGCAAGCGGTGAGCGGAACTTTCGTACTGGGCATGGTGCAATTGTTGTTGAGCCTGCAATACAGCGACGTAAGGCCGATACTGGGTCGGGATCGGCTGTTCTGCAGCGGCAACAAATGGGCTGGCTAGAACTGTAACGGCAAGAAAAATCAAAGCAGAACGGATCATAGATGTGCTCGCAAAAGAGGTCGGGCTTAACCTCCATTGTAATTACGAAAACACGCTAAACGCTGGTGTGCAGAAAAAACCGAGGTTCAGAAATCGATCTGGATCCGATCGCACTTATATTTTGCGAGCCGTCCTTACCAGCGGAATTGATTCACGTGATAATGGGCGTCCGTGATTGTCCAACTAACCAGAATCCACCCGTTCGGAATCAAAAATGGAAAACGCTGAGATCGCCAATGCGTTTGACGAAATGGCTGAGTTGCTTGAATTCAAAGGAGAGAATCCGTTTCGAATTCGGGCCTATCGCAATGGTGCCAAAGCGATCCGCGAATTGGATGAATCGGTCGCCACCATTCTGGCCGACGAGACTCGGAAGCTGTCCGACTTGCCTGGAATCGGTAAGACGCTGGTTGATAAAACAAAGACGCTGGTCGAAACAGGCACGCTGCCGCAATTGACGAAACTGCGCGGCGAAGTTCCTGATGTCGTAAAACTGATGTCCCGGATTCCCGGCTTGGGCGCCAAGAAGGCTTCGAAGCTACACAAGGAACTGGAGCTCGAAACGCTCTCGGATCTGCGCATGGCCTGTGAGAATGGCGAGGTTTCAAAACTCAGCGGGTTCGGCAAGACGACGGAGCAAGGAATTTTGGACGGACTGGAAATCGCCGAGCAAGCTGCCCAGCGAATCTACTGGTCCGAAGGCGATGCGTTGGCCAATTCGATTGGTCGCCACATGGAGTCTTGCAAGTCGATTCAGCAAATGCAATGGGCCGGGTCCTATCGCCGAGGACGTGATACGGTTGGCGATTTGGATTTATTGGTGGTCGCTGACGATCGCGCGGGCACAATGGACCACTTGGAGTCTTATCCGGACAGGACGAAGACGATCGGACGCGGCGACACAAAAATATCGATCCGAGTTGGCAAGGCTTTCCAGGTCGACATGCGGATTGTCGAATCACATCAATTCGGCGCGGCACTGCAATACTTTACCGGTTCGCAGTCGCACAATATTCACGTTCGTAAACTTGCCAAAGAACGCGGGTTGAAAGTCAATGAATACGGTGTGTTCGACGTGGACGGAAACCAGGTTGCCGGGGCGACCGAAGAGGATGTCTATGCAGCGGTCGATTTGCCTTGGATTCCACCAGAAATGCGCGAAGACCGCAACGAATTCACGCTGGCCAACGAAGAAGACTTGCCAGAATTGATCCAAGTCGACCAGGTGATCGGCGATTTGCACATGCACACCACCGCCACGGATGGGCAGGCGACGATTCGCGAAATGGCTGATGCTGCGATCGAGCGTGGACTGAAATACATCGCGATCACCGACCACAGCAAACGTGTTTCGATGGCGATGGGTTTGGACGAAGTGCGGTTGCGCGAACAATGGGAAATGATTGACGAGATTCGTGACGAGTATGAGGGCCGATTGCTGATTTTGAAAGGCATCGAATGCGACATTCTTGAAAACGGTGGAATGGATTTGCAGGACGATTGTCTAGCAGAAGCTGACTGGGTGTTGGCGGCTGTCCACTACGGTCAGAAACAACCAAAAGCGAAAATCACTGAGCGGATTCTCGGCGCGATCGAAAATCCACACGTCAATTGTGTTGCTCATCCCACTGGTCGTCTTTTGAATCGCCGTCCGCCGTACGAGGTCGATATGGATACGGTGATGAAAGCGGCCCAGGAACATGGAAAACTGCTGGAGCTGAATGCGAATCCAGCACGGCTTGATTTAAACGAAATCCACTTGGCAGCCGCAAAGAAAATGGGGATTCCGATCGTCATCAACACTGACGCCCACAGCATCGATGGCTTGGACGTCATGCAATACGGAGTCAAGCAGGCGCGTCGTGGTGGCCTTACAAAAACAGATGTCGCCAATACTGGCGACTGGGATTCAATCCAGCAACTGCTGGCCCGGTAAACGCAGGTCTCGCTAGAGAAAAGTGGCATAGGCTGGATGCCTATGCCACTTCAGATTTGGCTATTCGATGGGCGTTTCTTTTTTGCCGTTTTTCAGAAATGGCTTGCGAGTTTGCTCGCCTTTTGCAGGAGAAAATTCACGCACCCAAATGTTGCGAAAGCGAACGGGATTGCCGTGGTCTTGAAGCGAAATGGGACCTTTGGCAGCATGCTTCTTGTAGCGTGGCGGGCGATTGTAAGGTGTGTCGCCTTTCAGTTCGAAGTGGTTCAAAATCAAGACGCCGTTGTGTACCGCCGTAATGTAGGCTGGCGATTTTAGTGAACCGTCTTCTTCGAATCGTGGAGCAGTCCAAAAGATGTCGTAGGTGTTCCAGTCACCAGGTTTTCGCATCGCGTTGACAGCTGGCGGAGTCTGTTTGTAGATCGCCCCGGCTTGTCCATCATGGTAAGTCTGGTTCTCGAAAGAATCCAAGACTTGGATTTCATAAATTCCCATTAGGAACACGCCACTGTTTCCGCGTCCCTGGCCTTTGCCCTTTGGCGGCGTCGGCGCCGACCATTCAATGTGCAGCTGGCAATCACCAAATTGTTCTTTTGTGGAAATCACACCCTTGCCTGTTACAGCGCAGCCATCTTCGACAGACCATCGCTCGCCGTTCTTCCAGCTTGACAGATCTTTCCCATCGAACAGAACCGTTGCATCCGAAGGCGGCTGGGCGTTCTGTTGGCCTGGTGTGACAATCGGCGGCGCCGACCAAGTAATACCGTTCAGGTACTCATCGGCTTGGCAAAAACTGACCGACAATGAAGTCAGCACAAGGGCGGCAAGGAACCGGGGTGATAGGCGCATCGAGAATTCTCCGTGAACACAGGGGATTGATTCATGCAGATTGTAGTTGGCAGAGCCACCGAATGCGAAGCCGGGACAAAATGAATCCACTCGGAAAAACGATTACTAGTGGCTTGTGTTCGTAGCACCGCCTTCAGGTGGAATTTCCGGCTGAAGCCGGTACTACAAACTGATCGTACGCCAGTTGCTCAGCGGCTGGGTAAATCAACAATTCGTTATCGAACTTCCCTACCGGGACTCAGATACATTAGCGTCGTCGATCAAATCTTGATGCCGGGTTTCAGGCAGGAACAGGATGATGACAGCGCCCACTAGGAAGATGCAGCCAAGCCACGCCATTGCATTGCCCAGTTCCATCGATGCTTTCAGGTAACCCGCGACGAACAACATGGATGCTGCCAATAATCGACCGCCGTTGAAACAAAAACTAGCACCAGTGCTTCGCAAATGCGTTGGAAACAATTCTGGGAAATAGACCGCGTAGCCAGCGTGAATCCCCAACGCGAAAAATCCGTAAACAGGCAACAACCAAAGATACTGAGTGTACGTCCAAGTACCCAAACAGACGACCAATACCATTGCGAACGCGATCAAATGAAACAGCACAAACGCTGTCTTTCTGCCAATTCGGTTACTGATTGGACCAAAGAGCACGAGGCCAAATCCAGACCCGATCGTCTGTACGATACCGTATGCGAATTTGCCATTCTGTTTGGCTTCAGCGGCCGCCATACCCGTTCCTTTCAAGTACTCGGTGATAAGATCCTGGGTCCCGACCAGCCCGGCCCAAAAAGTCCCCAAGCCAACAGCGGCGAGCAACATTCCCAATATAGCTCTTTTGGCGAAAACTGGATCTCGAAAAAGGCTGGTGTAGCTACCCGCGTCGCTACGCTTGGCGCCTTTGGATTCCCAGCGTTCTGGTTCTTTGACGTACACCCTGACTGCCACAATTAGCAGCGCAGGAATCAAGCCCAGCAAGTAACCGTATCGCCAATTGACGCCGATCATGATTCCAGCGATCGTCGCAAGCCAAGTTCCCAGAACACTGGACGCGTGAAAAATTGATGACGCGTGCGCCCTCGCTCGCTTGGGAAATATTTCGGCAACCAAACTGGCGGCCACTGCCCATTCACCACCGATCCCCATGGCAACCAAAAAACGCAGAATCGCTACTTGTTCTGGCGTTTGAGCAAAGAAGGTCAAACCGGAAAAAAGCGAGTACATCAAAATGGTCGCGATCATGATTGGCCGACGACCGAATTTGTCCGCAAGCGAACCGAACAGCAGCCCGCCAGCGGTCCCACCCATCAGGAACACGCCCAGAAAGATGTCGCCATACTTCTTGATTTGTGCGTTCGAAGAATCTGGACCCAGCAATTCCGCCAGCATGTCGATTTTTGTGATGGCGAATATCTGACCTTCGTAAATGTCAAATACCCAACCCGCCGACGCGATCAACAGAACCAGCCACTGGTAACTGCTGATGCCCTCGTACCACTTCAAGTTGGATTCAATTTCTTTGGACATGACAGCGAAGCGGCAAAGGAGGGAGGTTGCGGAAGGGGGGAGACGACTAGCAGCACGATCATTCGCACAGCGATTCAAACGTCACGGCAGTTAGGTTACCGTCAGCTGGAAGCTCTGTGTTTGCATTTCAGCCAACGAAGCGACGACTTTGCGTTTACCGGTGAACGGTTCTCGCGCGTGCATCGCAACGGTGTTGTCGATCAACACAACATCGCCAGCATGCCACCGCATCATGAAAGTGATTTCGCCAGAAATAGCCGCAGCAGTCTTCACCGCTTCGGCGTCCAAATGGCTGCCGTCACCGTGCTGAATCGCTTTGGAAGGATCATTCCGATCGTCTTTCCAGCCACAGTAGGCGGCGATCAGTTGGTTGAAAAATGTTTTGCGTCCGTCTGCCAATTCCATCACCGCTGGCAACGGAGGCGTTGTGGCGCGAAGACACCCGTTTGCTTGCCACTCCCATGCGTAATTCAGATCGCGAAGTCTCGCCTCGGCCTCATCGCGATTGGCTACGCCCAGCGTACTGGCCCAGCTGCGCCCCATTCCCGATTCAGGATCATCTTCGCCTGGCATCACGTTGGAGTATCGCAGGCCTTTTTGTTCGCAAGCCGATATGAAATCAGGACATTGCTGTTTTAGTTTTTCGTACAAGACATCGGATCGGCACAGCGGCGTGGCGCCTCCGGATTGCGGGGCAATTTCGCAGCTGAACAAAATCCAGCGAGGAAAAAGAGGCGTTTGCGCCATCTCGTGGTGAAAGAATATTTGGACTTCCGGCGGTGCCTCATTGGCCGAAAACACTCGCTCGGTGCGGTTGACTCGAACGGCGTTGGACAACGATTTCTTGTAAGGAAAATTATTCAGCGAAAGAGCTTGGACGACAACGTCAAAGTCTTCAACGCTTTGAACACCGATATCTCGTAGCAACAATGCACCATGCTCCGTTGCTTGTGCGAGCAACGCGTCGCGATTCGACGCAACGTAACGCAGTGAATCCTCCAGGTTTGCATCGCCCTGGGAGTGCAGCCCGGCAGGAAAAACCGAATCACCGTATTTCTGTTGTCCAGCAAATTCAACTAGCGGCAACAATGCCATGACATGACTCCAGCAATCGGAACAAGTATCGGTTCAGTCGTAGATTGGAAAAAAAGTGTTGAATGCACTCTCGCAAAAATCGCCAGGGTCGTTGAACCGCCGATGCCGATCCAAACCGCTGATCGCAGACATCTCGTCAGCACTCAGTTCAAAATCGAACAACGCAATATTTTCTTTTAGTCGCGATTCTTTGGACGTTTTGGGGACGATCGCCATTCCGCGTTGCACGCCCCAACGCAAAACGATCTGTGCAGGCGTTCTGCCGTGCTGCGATGCAATGTCTTTGACGATCGATTGTTCAATCACAGACTCATCGGCCTGCGCCATGTTCAGCTGAAAATACGACTGAGCCCCCAAGGGCGAAAAACCGGTCACGGCGATACCAGACTCTTTGCAGAAACGGACCAGTTTTTCTTGAACCAAGTACGGATGCAATTCGATCTGCAACATCGCAGGCTTGATCGTTGCTTGATTGCCAAGGTCCCGGAGCAGCGCGGTGCTGAAGTTACACACGCCAATTTCACGAACAAGCCCATCGGACACCAGCTGCTCCATCGCTTGCCAAGTTTCGATCAATGGCACATGGTCAGATTTCATGCACGGTGAAGCGGCGTCGGGATCATCGAACCAGCCCGGCGGATAACGGGTCTCGAAATCCACATAGGCTTGCGAGATCGGAAAGTGCATCAGGTACAGATCCAGATGGTCAAGCTGCAAGTCTTTTAGCGTACGTTCCAGAGCAGGGCGAACGTGCTCGGGACGATGGTACGTATTCCAAAGTTTGGATGTGATCCACAGATCGTCGCGAGTTACCGCGCCGCTAGAAAACGACTTAGAAAGCCCCTCGCCGGCCTGAACTTCATTGCCATAGTCGCAGGCTGAATCGAAGTGACGGTAGCCGCAGTTGATTGCCGTTTGCACAACATCGGCTGTCAATTCGTTTTCGATTTTCCACAGGCCCAAGCCAACGCTATGCAGCTGATTACCGCTTTGTAAAGTGATCGTTTCCATCTGCAAATTTTTTGCTGCACGAGTTGGCGAGGCACGCCGTCAAACACCAATGCCAACACGACAATCGGCGCTGAAAACGACAAAACGTATATTCAATGCGTAAAAGCCTAGTGCCGTGCAAATACCACGTCAACGAGTTCAGCACGTTGGCCAGGGCAAAGCATTGTTTCAAGCGCTTTCCTGGTAACCCGAAGCGTTAGTTTTGGAGTTGCGTTTTTTGATGTGGTGTTTGGTTGTAGGCCGGACCAAGGACGCAATACGTGCCGGAACAGCGCAAACGCCTCCATTGTGTCGCAGAGATTACACTATCAACGACCTTTCTACTTGCGTCCGAAGTTCCGGCAATTGCAGCGTTTGCTCGGTCCGGCCTGCGCCAAGAGCGCGCCAGCGGTTACTTTCGTAGCGACAGTGTTTCGGCAAGCCCATTTGCAGTGTCTGTGTCGTTGCGCAATCGTTTGTCGACATCAACTCGTCTTGCGAACAGCCACATCGCGTAGGCGACAAGCAAAATCGACAGGATCGCGATCGCTCCATCACGCAATAACTGCGTCCGCATCGCATCGACAGGCTCAAACACTTTGGACAATCGGTATTGAACCAGCACCAACAAATCCGCTTGTTGCGCCGATCGATTTGACCGATCGTCCACTGGCAACAACACCGGCTGAATCGCGGCCAACCAATCGCCAGCGTACGCCGAACCATCATCCGCCTGCGAGACAGGGTCGCGGTAGTCACGGTCCCGGCCTTCGGAAAGCGTATTCATCAACTGCGCTGGTACTTGAAACACATCACCGACCGACGATTGACTTTCGACGCGCCTTGTATCCATCAGCGGATGCTGCAAAATCGTTCCGCGTCCTGGACCGTCCCGAGCATCCACTAAAACTGCGATTTGGTTTGCCCCCGCTTCACTTTGTTGTAGTTGGAAATCACCCAAGTTGATTGTGACGACAAACACGGCATCGGAATCGCCATCGTCATCCAAATCCAACGGCTGGCTAACCGCGACTTTCCACAAACCCGTCGCCGTACTAGGAAACGCCGCCGAAAGATGCGTGTGCGTCAGAATCTGCACCGAATCAATGGGCGTGTCGCGCGGCCGATCATTTCGGCCACCATGAAAGTACGTTCGATACGAGTAATTCCGGCCCGCACTATTGGCATCCTTTTGGACAACTTTGTCATACGCGATGCTGACGATCGTGCCTTTTGCATCGGTCACAAACATCGACGCGAGCCGAGGCTGATTCACACTGGCCTGCTCTCCCACGTACCGCTGCAAACGCGATGCAAGTAACTGATCGAGCTCCTGTTTTGGTTTTGCGGCAAACAGAGACTCCCGTGCTTTGCTGAATTCGTCGACCTTCACAGCCGATCCTTTCTGTGAAATATCACGAAGTGCCCTTTGCACCTCGGCGGCATCCAGCGTCTGCTTGACTTGCTCCATAAAGGATTCGTTACTGGATTCAGATCGAGCCAATTCAAAGTACTTTGCGATTTCTGATTCCAAGGTTCGCGCCGCAAACCGCGCTGCCAAACGATTGCTACCCGATGCCTCGTCTTTCAAGGCCATCATGGTGCTTTCGGTTGCCTGAACGATCGTACTGGTTGCGAACACCGAAGTCGCCAACAACAGCAAGATCGGGCCCACGATTCCAAGCAGCATCAGTGGCCGTTTGGCGATCGCCGTCTCACGACGCTTTAGGTCGTCCAAGATCTGCTGCACGTTTGCATAACGCTTGTCCGAATCAACGGCCAAGCAACGCGCAACGATCTTGATCAGCGCTCGGTCCAAACCCAGATTGTTGAGCTGAGTATGTGGTGGCGCACTGCTATCACTGATCGCTTCACGGTATCGTGCCAACCGCTTTGGAAGCGAACCTGCCGTGTCAATGTGATCCATAATCGTATTGTCACGATATGGAAGCTGGCCGGACAGCATTCGATACAAAATTGCTCCGACCGCATACACATCCCAACTCGCGTCCGGCGTTGACTCCAGGTCCGCTTGTTCGGGCGCCATATAGAACAGCGTGCCCAGCGCGGGGGTCTGGTCATGAGTCATCCGACTTTGGCCAAAATCTGCCAAGCGAGGCTCGTTGTCTTCGTCCAGCAAAATATTGGCGGGTTTGATATCGCAGTGCAAAACACCTTTGCCGTGACAATGGTTCAAACCCACACAAATCTTTTTAAACAGATCCACGGCTTCTGATCGCGGCAGTTTTCCTCTGACGCGCAGCATGTCTTCCAGTGAACCTGGAACCAATTCCATGACGTAGAACGGCGGTTCCGAGTCCCATCCGACTTCCAAGACCTGCACGACATACCGGTCGGCAGAAAGCTGAACGAGGTTTTTTACTTCATGACTCAGAAGTGACCAATTGACACCACGCCGATGCAGGCAAAACTTAATGGCGACAGCTCGGCCCGTGTTTAAATCGATGCCCGTCCAGACTTGCCCAAACGCACCAGCTCCGAGAAACTTTTCCAAGCGGTAGCCTGGAACTTCCGTTGGCGGCGTCGTCCCTTGCATCGACAAGATCTTGCTGCTCGACTCACCACCCAGCGATTGTTGTTCGGTTGAATCGTTGTCCACAGACCGAAAATCCGACTGATGCGCGTTACCAAGGTTGAATCAATGGATGGCAAGACTGAATGTTCCACATCGACGATCGTGACGTCGTCGCTGCTTACTTTTCCATCGCCAAGACTTTTATACTTATACCAGAAACGCATGTCCACTCGCGACACCAACGAAGCAATCGCAGCGTTTTTACCCAAGGTAATCGCGGTGGTGATGATGGTTGCTTTGGCATTTGCCAGCATGCAAAACGCAGCCGCACAGCGCCCACAAGACGCTAACCCGGCAAAGAAACCCTATCAGGATTTGGACGGCCGCGAGGGCCGAGAACTCCTGCTGCGAAATTTCCGCCCCGCCAGCAAGCTGAAAGTGGCATCGAATCCGCGTGCCAAGGCGGCGTACACCACGGTCGATGTACACACTCATTTTCACTATCGCATGCGTGGCAACACCCAGGCACTGGATGACTTTGTCGCGTTGATGGACCGCAACCAGATCGCGGTATGTGCCTCGCTGGATGGAAAGCTAGGCCAGCAACTTCAACGACATAAACAGTTTCTTTGGAAGAAATACAAAGATCGGTTCGTGATCTATGCCAACGTTGATTGGGTTGGTGATGGCCAGAAAAATTCGCCGGCAACGTGGAGTTGTCACCGTCGCGGCTTCGCCGAAAGGACCGCCAAGGCCTTGCGCGATGCGGTTTCCAGTGGCGAAGTCAGTGGCCTGAAAGTACTCAAGCAATTCGGACTACGATACAAAAATCCTGATGGTAGTTTGATCAAGATCGATGACGCGCGCTGGGACCCGATCTGGGCTGCGTGCGGCGAGCTTGGTATACCGGTCATCATTCACACCGCTGACCCTGCCGCCTTTTTTGATCCCATCGACGAAACCAATGAACGCTGGGAAGAGCTCAGCCGTCGGCCGGAATGGAGTTTTCATGGCGACCAGTTTCCTTCGCGCGATGAACTGCTGGCCGCGCGGAACCGCGTGATCCAGCGGCATCCAAAAACACAATTCATAGGTGCTCACGTCGCCAACAACGCAGAAGACTTGGCGACCGTTAGTCGTTGGTTGGATGAAATGCCAAACCTGTGGGTGGAACCAGCATCGCGCATCGGTGAACTTGGGCGACAACCTTTTACTGCACGTAAGTTCTTGATCAAATACGCCGACCGACTACTATTTGGGACTGATGGGCCGCAGCCCGAAACACGCATCCGGCTTTATTGGCGATTCTTTGAAACCGCCGACGAATCGTTTCCGTACAGCGAAAAAATTCCACCGCCACAAGGCTTGTGGCAGATCTACGGGGTGGAACTGCCCGACGACGTGCTCCGCAAATTGTATTACCAGAACGCTGCAAAATTGATTCCCGGCGTTGCCGAACGGGTTGCTTCGTTTGAACAACGGCTGAAAGAATCGGAATCAAAGAAATGACTGACGGCCCGAGTTTTACAATGCTAACGTGCGCTTACGGCGCCGAGAAAGTTGTCAAAGAAAATATGGCCGCTGATGGCTGGCGACTTGCTTTCTCGCGACCCGGATTTGTCACGGCAAAACACGACGAGCGCATGCCGCCACCCAAAGGCGTCTTTGTCCGAACCGCCGCGACCACAATTGGCCAAGCACGCGGCGGCGAAGCGGCCAAGTTGTTGGCCGAACTAACCAAGCAACTTGGTGAAAGCGAGTTTGCGGGACGAAAGTTTGATCACTTGCATGTCTGGCCAAAAGATCGTGCCGCGATCGGGCGATTTGGTTTCGAGCCGGAGATCGATGAAGTCAGCCGCGCGGTTGGCGAAGAAGTCTATGCCAACTTAAAGACCGATTGGATCAGTTGCGACCGCCCAAATCGCATCGCCGAACGCAACGACACGATTTTGGATGTGGTCGTCGTCGATCCTTCGCACTGGTTCTTTGGTTGGCACCGCGCCACCGGATGCCACAGTCGTTGGCCTGGCGGAATTCAGCCGATCGATCCAACCTACGAGCCAGTATCGCGCGCTTACTATAAAGCAGCCGAGTCGATTGTATGGAGTGGTTTCGAGATGAAGCCTGATGACTTGGTGGTCGATGTTGGCAGTGCGCCTGGCGGAGCAAGTGGCCGGCTACTGGAGTTGGGCTTTCGGGTGATGGGGATCGATCCCGCGGAGATGGACGAACGGATCGCGAATCACCCCAAGTTTCGTCACGTTCGAGCACGAGCCGGTGACCTTCCGCGAAAAGATTTTCGAGGTGCAAAGTGGATGTTGGTCGATTCCAACGTCACGCCTGACAAGACACTGGTGACGGTCGAAAACATCGTGACAAACCAACACAGCAATTTGAAAGGCTTGATATTGACGCTGAAGATTGGGGACTACAAATACGCGTACCTAGTGGATAATTGGATTCGCCGTGCAAAATCGTGGGGAGCCCGCGATGTCAAAGTACGCCAGCTAGCACGAAATCGATGCGAAGTCTGCGTAGCGGTCACGATGTAGTCCTCATGACGTGAGTTGCGTTTTCTTGGTAACCCGAAGCGTAAGAGCGTAAGCGAGGGACCGAGTCAAGATTGATTGTCCCTCGCTCACGCTTCGGGTTACCA
>CAYNNP010000121.1:14294-19513 GCA_964398215.1 uncultured Pirellulaceae bacterium
CTCACGCTTCGGGTTACCATCAGCACGCTTTGCTATCAATCGAATATCGAAAAATCGTGTCATAGGTCGGTCCGCCCGTTTGCCAACGCATTCTGGATCACGTAATCTTTGACCACGTGTCATCTGCATTGAAAGCCGCTTTTTCGGCTTGTGCATTTCAAGGACTGAAAAACACAAAGGGAGTTTGAAGATGAGTACTCGTATTCCATTGATCCAGGCAGAAGAAGACGCACGCTTGCGTAATGAACGACTGGAACTCAGCATCGCAGAGATGGGTTTGTCGGTTCGTACCACAAACTGCTTGGAAGAGACCGGGATCCTTACCGTTCGCGATCTGCTGCATGCCACACCTCGGCGTCTATTAGCGATCAGCAACTTTGGTGAAAAGACGCTCGAAGAAGTCTACGCTGCTCTGGAAGAATTAGGTTTCTTTCGACCTAGTCGTCGACCCAGCGCCAAGTAGCCGATGATCACAATTGGCTAGCGTTTTTGACGCTCGATCAATCGTCGTTGTGCCGCGTCAAGTGACCGCTACGATTGATGGCGATCAATAACCAAAGCATCACAGTCATGCTTCCGGCAAGTCCGGCAATGCCAAGGATGCTCAGGTCTTGCACGCCCATGACGGTTCGATCGGCAAAGAACAGTGGCGGTACCTTCATCGCCAGCATGACCGCCGAACCTAGAAACACGGCGCTGGCCATCAAACCCAAGACAAGTCGATTAACGCTTGGGCTCAAGCGTTGATGTTCGAGCGACATCCGCAATTCGCCCCGACGTGCTTGCTTTAGCAGCGACACGATTTCGTTGGGTGCGGATTCCAGAAAGCTCTCGGTTTCCAGATAGATCGACCTTGCTTGCCGAGCACGTCGCATTGGCGAAAATCGTCGCATCGCGGATCGACGTGCAAACGTGTCAACGACTTCAAGCGAGTCGAACCCGGCGCCCAATTCGCGAAGTGTTCCTTCTAAGGAAATCAACATCTTCAGCAACAGTGCCGATTGATTCGGCAATTTGATCGCATGCTGGTGCAAAATCCCGGTCAGATCATTCAGTGCAGCAGTCAGGTCAAAATCCGCCAAACTCTGTGTTCCATAGACGCTCAAGAAATCGGCAATGTCGATCGCCAGGGCCGATTCGTCCAGCGTCGGCGGCGCGTCACCGACTTTGCGGATCAGACGCGTCAATCGACTTTGATTGCCGTTGTTGATGGCAACCAAAATGTCTTCGATACTTTCGCGCAGCGTTTCGTCGATCCGCCCGCACATGCCAAAGTCCAAAATTCCCAGCTGGCCATCGTCCAGAAGAAATAGATTGCCTGGGTGCGGATCCGCATGGAACAACCCGTCCTCAAAGATCATCGTCAAATAAGCGTTGGCGATTTTTTCGGACAACTGCTGATTGACGCTTGGGCCATCCGACCCGGCCGCTTTTTTGTTCTTGGTGACGCTGCCGTTGGATTCTTTATTGTTTGATGACGGAGCAGGAACTTGACCGACCGATAACAGAAATTCCGCGATCGATTTTCCTTCCAACTCTTCCATCACCAAAACCTTTTTGGTGCACAACTCACTCACAGGTTTAGGAACCGTAACGCCTTCGCAGCGTTTGGAAAGCGCAACGGCAAAGTACTCAAGGTTTTGTCGTTCGCGTCCAAAGTCCAGTTCGCGCGCCATCATCGGCCCAAGCTGCCGGACCATGTCAGCGGGGTTCCATACAGCCAGTGTTTGAACACGTTCAGCAAGTTGAGCGATTCCGGCCAATACCTCTAGATCTTGGCGGAGTGTTCTTTCAATGTCAGCTCGCTGAACTTTAATAACAACCTTCGTGCCATCATTGACAACGGCCCGGTGTACTTGTCCGATCGATGCGGTTGCCAGCGGATTCGGATCGATACTTTTAAAATGACTCTCGTAGTCATCACCAAGTTCAGCTTGAAGCGTTTTTCGGACCGTCTCGATTGGGTCGGGCCGCACATTCGCTCGCAGGTCCTTCAGTTCATCGCCTAGTTTTGGCCCCACCAAATCGGGCCGTGCAGCCAGTACTTGACCGAGCTTGATGAATGTTGGCCCCAGTTCGGTCAGGGCCATTCGGACCCGCTGTTCGCGCGAATAGTGTGACAGCGGGACGCCACCACGGTCTTTGAATGCGTCACGGAACGGCAACCGAAATTGGGTCAACCAGTCCGCCAAGCCATACCGGCGCAGCACCGCCAATATCTCACGCCACCGTTTCAGGTTGCGGTATAGCTGCGGAATCGATGTGATCTTCACTGCGTTGCAGCCCTGGGCGGATGTAAAAAGCGACTATTGTTAATATAGTTGACTGAGTGACTTGCCCCCCAGCACCTAAAGCCCGAACGCGCGAACTTGTTTTTTCTAACCATTCAACTGATGGTCGTATCGGTCATACTTGCTGCGACCCTGGGCGTGCTGGGGGCCTGGGCGGCGTCGCTGGCAGCCGATAGTGGCCGGATTGGGCGAATTGCATCGCGTTTCTTCGTGGTTTCGATGCTCGCAGCGATCGCAACTCCCATGATTTTGCACGCAGCTGCTTGGGAAGCGACCGCAGGAAAGTTTGGCTGGATGGCTTTGACGCAAACGGGTGCGCGAACATGGTTCAAGGGGCTGATTGCGTGCGGCTGGATTCATGGACTGGTAGGCACCGCAATGATTGGGCTGGCGGTTTGGCACGGAGCTCAAACGGTTCCCAAAGCGATTCTTGCCCAAGCCAGTTTGGAACTCGGACCGTCAGCGATATGGTGGAAAGTTCGCTTGCGACACGCGATGCCTTGGTTGATGGTCAGCGCGTTGGCGACCGCCATGCTGGCCGCGACCGAAATGACGGTTGTTGACCTCTACGGTTTTCGAACTGTAGCCGATGAGTTCTACTTGTTTTACTCGACGAACCCGACGACGATTTCGGTACTGCAAACGCTCTGTATCCCGATGGCGATAGGCATCGCAGGGTTGGTGATTTTTTGGTTAGCCGATAGGCGTTCAAAACCAGTCAGAACAACTCACGAAGATGTTGCGGGTATCGAAAAACCGAGTCGAGTGCTGGGGACGACGGCTGCACTGATCGCGTGCGGGATTGCGCTGACGGTCATCGTGGTGCCGATCGCCGGTCTGCTGGTTAAAGTCGGCCATCAAGTAGACGTGGTCGATGCCCAACGAATTGCGTCATGGTCAAAGAGTCGCGGATTGACCACTTTGATCGCTGCTCCCAAGTCGTTTCAATCAGAGTACGGATGGACGATCGCGATATTTGTTTGCGTTTCGGTTGTGGCGGTGTTCGTTGGCTGGATTGCAGCGTCATTGGGGCGCACCCGCGGACGCTGCGAAGTCGTCATCGATGTCGCATGTGTTTGCATGTTCTTGTTGCCAGGTCCAATCGTTGGACTTGCGGTCGTACATTTCTTTCAAATGCCAATTCCGGGGTTTAGAGACCTGTACCACAAGTCGCTTGTGCCAACGATTGTCGCGTTGATGTTTCGCGCCGGCCCGGTTGCTTACTGGATCATTCGTTCTGGCTACCGTGGGATCGATGATGCGATTATCAACACAGCGAAAATAGAACTGTCGTATGTACGTCAAATTTGGTCGGTGCATCGGCCTCTGATAAAAAGAAGTTTGATCACGGCGGCAATCGCGTCCGGGGTCGTTGCTAGCGGCGATGTTCCAGCGACACTGCCGGTGGTCCCGGCCGGCGTAACAACCGTCGGAACACGGTTATTCGGGTTGTTGCACAGTGGTGCTAGATTTCAAGAGGCTGCTTTGGCGTTATGGTACGTTGCCGCAATCGTGGCACTGACGTTGGTTTGGTCAAAGATTGTTGGCAAACAACGTGGTAGAATGGAATAAGTGTCTGTGGACAGATACTTTCCTGGCCTGTTTCTCATCTCATGAAGGATCCGCGCATGCAAAGGGTGTTTTTCACGTTTTGTTTTATGCTGACATGCGTTTTTGGCATCGCTGCCGAACTTGCAGAAGAAATCGAGTTTCGTCCTGAAGTCAATGATGCTCCCATCAAGGTGACCGGCGAGATTCTCGTTGAAGCCCAGGATGGTGGTGTGTTGATGCTGGCTGACGACGGCTACATCTGGACGATTCAGCCGAACCAGATCGTCAAGCGAAACAAGTTGGAGGTGCCGATGACACCAGTTTCGACGGCGGAAATGAAACGCCGGCTGATGGAGCAAAACAAAGGATTCGAGGTCTACCAAACAGCGCACTACATCATTCTTCACAATACGAATGAACGCTACGCGAAACGTGTCGGCACCCTCTTCGAACAACTTTACAAAGGCTTCTTTGCGTACTGGGAGAATCAAGGATGGGAGCTTCCGGAACCTCGTTTTCCGTTTGTCGCTATGGTGTTCGCAAACCGCGATGATTACCTCCAATACAGTTTGCCGCAGGTTGGAGAAACAGCGAAGGCTGTGATCGGCTATTACGACCTGAGAAACAATCGCATGATCACGTACTTCAATCGGAATCTTGAGCGGAACATCGCAACGTTGGTACACGAGGCGACGCACCAGTTGGCTTACAACTGCAAGGTGCAAACTCGATATGCCGACAATCCCAAGTGGGTTAGCGAAGGGCTAGCGATGTTTTTTGAATCGCCAGATTTCAAGAGTCCCAAGGGTTGGCGTGCGATTGGCAAAGTCAACCAAGTGAACCTGAGTCGTTGGCGCAACTATCAACGCAATCGACCTGCGGAATCTTTGGTCACCCTACTAGCCGATGATTCGCGATTCAACAATGCTTCCACGGCCCTAGCCGCGTATGGTGAGTCATGGGCGTTGACCTACTTTTTGATCAAAACCCGCCGCGAAAAGTATGTGAGCTACCTGCGCGAACTGAGCAAAGGCAAGCGTTTGATCGAGCGTACCAAGAAAGAGCGGATCGAAATGTTCGAGTCATCCTTTGGCGAAACGATCGTCGGCTTGGACAAAGCCTTCGTGACCTACATGCGCCGTATCCGCTAGTTGAACTTCGATTGATTCACCCTTCCAGAGTTGTCAAGATGTCGACTGAACATCCGCCCATTTTGTCCATCGATTGTGTTGTGAGTGCGACTGCGTTGACGTTGGTAGGCAAGAACTGCTGGTAACCCTCAGACGTCACGGTAACACGGCCCCTGTTACCGTGAGGAAATTGTGCAGGGCAAAGCAGTTTTTCAAACTGCTTAAAGTAGCTCGGCTCTCCGAGCCG
>CAYNNP010000122.1:0-4760 GCA_964398215.1 uncultured Pirellulaceae bacterium
AATGGAGGCGTTTGCGCTGTTCCGGCACGTATCGCGTCCTCGGTCCGGCCTACAGGGAGTTCTTGACGATTTTTGGTCGTTTGTTCTATCAAAAAGCACGCTCTGCTACTCGTTCTTCAGCAATGAAATGTTCACGACCTGCCATGGTTGTCGGATCCGGCTAGAATGCGTGTCCAATTCATTGACAAATCTGCGCCGAAACGGGCTAGCTTGGTTTGTGCGATTTTACCTCAGGAGTTTTCAAATATGTCTAATTCGTCGCGTCGCTCGTTCTTGAAACAGTCCGCTTGGGCAGGGCTATTCACCGGGCTTTCAGTAAAGAGCTACAAGGCGACATTTGGTGCGGAGTCGCCCAGTGAGCGCGTGCGTGTTGGCATGATTGGCGTTGGCAACCAAGGCGGCCCACGCAACAACATGAAGTACTTTTTGAACAACATCCATGCGCTATGTGATCTGGATAAAAACTACCTCTCCGAAGCGGCCGCGTTTCTGAAAAAGGAAGCCGACCGGTCGGTGAAAATGACCGACGACTATCGCCGGTTGCTCGATTCCAAGGACTTGGACGCGGTTGTCGTAACAGTGCCCGATCAATGGCACGCAAAGATGACGATCGAAGCGTGCCAAGCAGGCAAAGATGTCTACTGCGAGAAACCGCTAACCCTCGTCATCGGCGAAGGGCAAATGATGATCGATGCGGCTCGCAAGAACAAACGTGTCGTGCAAACCGGAACGATGCAGCGCAGCGGACTGGAGTTCAAGCTTGTCACAAAACTCGTGCAGTCCGGTGAGCTTGGCAAAATCAAAGAAGTCAATGTAACGTTGCCTGGACCGAACTGGATTGATCGTGCAAAGCAACCAGTACCCGACAGCAAACCGCCAAGAGGATTCGATTTTGATCGCTGGCTTGGCCCCGCACCGGTTCGTCCATACAACAAGAATCGCGTTCACTACTTGTTCCGATTCTATTGGGACTACAGTGGTGGACAACAGACAAACTTTGGCGCGCACCACTTGGACACAGCTCAATGGGGGCTTGGAATGGACGATAGCGGACCAGTCAGTGTCGAAGGAACCGCCGAGTACCATCCAAAGCAATGGTACGAGACACCCGATTCGACGGTGATGAAATACACTTATGCAAATGGTGTCATCATGAACTGCCGACAGACGCCGGGCACGCCAAGCAAACAGCAGGGCACCGAGTTTGTTTGTGAAAAAGGCACTGTATTTGTTTGGCGCGGTGGTGTCGTCGCCAGTTCTCCGGAGGTGCTTAAGTCAGTCGACGTGCCTGAACAATTGGTCCACAAAGGCGCGGTGATCGACTTGCTGCCGAAACACAAAAGGTATGCAAACAACGCACACGTTCAAGATTTCATCTCCTGCGTCAAGTCACGCGAAACGCCTTCGGCCGATATCAGTATCGGCCACCGCAGCGCGACGGTTTGCCATCTAGGAAACATCGCTGTGCGGAGCGGAAAGAAGATCGACTGGAATCCGGAAACGCAAACAATGCAGGACAAAGCCGAGTCTGCCAAGTGGATGATGAAGGAATACCGCAAGCCATACAGCTTGACCTAATTCATAGCATCCGAAGCGATGAACTGACTTGCTGTGACGCGCGAGCCGACGTGATCGCTTGCGCCGGGCGGTGTCGAATCGATTTTGCATCAATCGACTACGTCATTCTCTTGATAGAAACTCGAACTGCTTTTCCAATTTCAACAGTCGTTCCTTCAAATTCTCTGGCGAAGTGTAACGCTTTTTGATTTTGTCAATCGCCGGAAAATGCGGTTCGAGGTCGACGCATGCGATCACGTTGTAGTGAATCGTTGCTTGATTTCCGTTGGCGTCCGTTGCTCGAAGGCCAATCGGAATCTTGCGGTGCATTCCTTTTGTTTGCAGCCCCAGTTTCTCTTTCGCCCATTTCGTTTCTTCCGCAGTTCGTATTTTGTAGTCTTGAATAAACGAAGCCTTCATTTCTGGAGCCTGCAAACCACGTTGGATGAATTGCTGGACATACTTTTCGTGAGCAAAGGATACGACTCCCGTGGCAGGATCGACTTGAAGAAACGGATCTGATCCGATCAATTTAAATTGAAACGGGGCCTTTCCGCCGACGATCTCGTGGGTCAGTCTGTGAACTGGATCGGTAAAAACGAACGTGTCTTGTCGCTTTTTGAATTCAGGCTTCGATAGGTCCTGTTTTTTGTACTTGTTGATTAGCTTTTCGGCAGACCAGTTGAACATTTGGTTCCCAACGACCATGTAAATCGATTCGCCATTGACTGCACAGATCGGTGTTGATTCAAACGCAGAAGTGAAATCTTGCTCCTTGATAAGCCGAGCTTTAGATAAAATCACTTTCTCGAAAGCCGTCTTCAAGTCAGAGTACTGTGGCCTTCCCTGCGGGCTAGTCGCGCCGATGCCCTCGGTGAATTGCCGGTTTTCTACGTCAGCCGCAATCCGGCCGCGAGCCTTGGCCGCGTGGATCGAAGCGAAAACCTGGCGGGAGTTATAGACTCGTATGAACAGGCCTTTGTCATTGAACGGAATGTCTTTGTATCCAAAGCGGTTTCCTTTTTCGTCACTGATTCCAAACGACGGAACATCGCGATTGTAAATATCAATCATTGTAACCTTGACTAGATTCAGGCCCCACCGTTCGGCTTGACTTTGCGTGACATTCCCCAGATTCAACACAGGTTTTGCGTCACGGTATAGCAAACCATCACGCAGAATTCCTTCTCTGAAGATCAGCGGCGTGGCGGACGAAACGGTTGGCGACAGCTGATCCAGATCGATTTGCATCACACCGATTTTCATCACGTTCCCATTGAACGAAACACGGCCGGGCTGACGGACAGAAAAGCCTGCGAGCGGCTTGAAATTCGTCGCATCGTAGACCTTGAACGAATTTCGATTGAACAGAATCAATCGATCGCCTCGCAAAATCATTTTCGACGGAACAAACGCCAGCCAAGCGTCGACCGGTTTGAAACGACTTTGAGCCGAAGCAACCACGGCGCGCACAAATTCATTGCTGGAAAAATTCGGTGCGTCAACTTTGGCTTTCGCGTACCCAAAAAAGTTGCCAGTGGCCGGATCAAACATTCCATCTTCAACGTCGAACGGCAACGCCTGAGTCGTCAATGAATTCCGAGTGGAATCGAGAACCTTCTCAATCCGGCTGCCTTGGCCGCGACTGACACCAGCGGCGCAAATCAGGATCATGCCGGCGCAAAAGACTCGATTGAAGCTTGTTGTTTTCATTTTCATCAGCCGCCTTGTCTTTCAGTAAAGTACTTTTTTCCAGCGCCGTTCTTCCAGCGATCAAATTTTGACTGCAGCTCGTTTAGCCGGTCGACTAGCGCCTTGTTCCCAGGCGTTTCTTCCAATCCTCGTGACTCTCGCATCAAGTAATCAAGTTCGTTCACTATAATTTTTGCTCGCTGTCTGTCTCGCGCAACGTCCTTAGACGGATTGTTTTTGTTCGGTGACACCAAAACCAGATATCCGATCTGAGCGACTTTTTTGTCGCCGTCAATCGCGCTCACTTGAATCGGAACTTGGATGAATTCTTCTCCGATTCTCTGATTCAATTCCGTTGAAAGCTTTTGCCAATCCAGAGGCAATTGCTGAGCTTTTTCTGAGGGATGCCTGTTGCGAATCGCGTCTGGATCGATGGTCACGTTGCCGGTCTGTGGATCCACATTGACTCCGGCGGAAAAGCTGGTTTCAAAGAACCTGATCGGAGCCGATCCGCCGATCATTTTGTGCGTGAGTTCTGTTTTAACGTCGTTGATCACGAACTCACTTTGCTCGGGCAAAAACGAAAACTCCTGGCTCGTTGCTTGATACCGTTTGCCTGCGGGCATGAATTCCGTGACATTCAGAACCACCATGTTTTCACCATGCCCAGCGATCAACAGGTCATCGTACAATCGAACGCTTGGCAATCGGCTGGCGTCTTTGACTTCACAAATCGGAATCGTGCATGCCAATTTTCCCCGGTCAGGAAATTCAGCAAGGAGCGTGATTTTCCCAGTCTCCCGGTTGTACTTTGTGACAAGTTGCGGAAACGATCCTTTGATCGGTTCGTTTCCATGTCGAATCGGGCCAAACGGAACTCGTTGACCTGACAGGTCCCCTGAGAACACACCTTCGCGTTCGAACGCGGACGGAACTGTGATGTCTGGAATCAACATCTTTAACTGCTGGCTGCGTTGGTCTCGCAAAAGGTAGCCATCCATGTAGATGCCGAAAAAGTTGCCTTCGTTCCGAGTTGTGGTTGGTTTTCGTTGCTCGACAAGATTCAGGTCGTCAAGCTTCAAGATCGCCAGATCTCCATTACGGCGATGGACGAAGATCTGATTGCCAACGATCTCAAAACGTTTGGGCCGAGCGCTTTCGGGTAGATCCTTTGAGGCAAGCAGCTTGAGGCCGGCTTGATCGTAGACTCTTAATTGGTCTCCCGAATACGACATCACGACGAATCGGTCACCAGCCAGCGCCGCTTGGCCAACGGGAAAACCCAGGTCCTGAGCAGGCAGCGAGTTGCCGGTTTTTAGATCGATTTTTGAAAGTTGACTCTTAATGTCAGTTTCGTTGAGTGTTCCGCGCTCATTCCAAGTGGAACCGCTCCAGCAGATGACAGCTTTGTCCTTCGGGATGTAAAGAAAGTCCGAAATCGCAAACGGACTGCTGCTTCCAGTTGGGTTGTTTCCAGGCGGGCCGCTTTTTCTGGACTGGACAGCTTCAAA
>CAYNNP010000122.1:4860-9482 GCA_964398215.1 uncultured Pirellulaceae bacterium
TTCCAGTTGGGTTGTTTCCAGGCGGGCCGCTTTTTCTGGACTGGACAGCTTCAAATTCCAGCTTGCCTTCGTAAGGATGTTTGCCGTCAGAAACCTTGAATGAAACCAATAGTTTCCCAACGTTGCTGGCGGTTGGCCTCACGAGAAGACCGCCCCCTTTTTTCTCAAAGCAAGACGGGACCTTGCCAAATCTTACCCTCACGCCGTCCCGTACGTTGGCTACTTTGATCTGTGTTTTCTGACCGATTGGCAACCGCTGTGGCGACACCACGAATTCAAATGGAGGCGACAGTTCGTCAAACTTGAGTTTCTTGAACTTTTTTAGCCAATACACGACCAATGAATCGCCGACGCAGTAGATGACTCGTTTATTTTTATCGTCTGCAAAGACCTGAAACGCAGCCCGCCGCCGGTTCAAACGGCCGCCTTCGAACGGGTCTAATTTGCCGCGCATTGACTCAGGCAACTTCCTCGATTCGATCAACCGGCTTCGGTTGATATTGTGAACCTCGAAATTGTAAGGGCGTTTGCCGGGCAACATCGACGCTCTTGCGAAAACTGGATAGTCGTGGAAATGACTGATCGAAACGTCCGACGATTTGCTTTGTGCTTTCGTGGGGTCAGCGCGTATCTTGCCGTCTTCGTCGACGTAGCTTCGAAACGGATCGTAGGGAGGTTCGCGATACTTATTGCCTGCTAAAGTCGGACGTGCGTTTTTGAAATCGATTCCTTTTCCCTGAACAGAGAAGATGGCGGCACCCGATTCGGAAATGGAAAGGAAGTGTTCTTTGAACACTCGCCCAAGGTCCTTGAGCGATCTCAAGTCGATGGCAAAGGTGTGTTTTGGACCAATCGGAATAGGCAATCGTGAGTCATTCGATAGGGCGGTGTAGTAAACGAACGGATCGTCAGGGTTCAGCGACCCCATGACTCCGTACAGACTTAGCTGCGGAAACGTAAACGTCTTGATCGTTTCCAGCGTGGTCGCATCCAGGATTGTCAGCGTGTCATATTTTTCACCGCCAATCACAGCCAACCGTTTTTGATTGCCAAACCTCTTCAAAGCAATTCGATAAGGCTTTGTGAGTTTGGTTTGCTTGGCGGGGCGCAGATCACGACTATTCGGTTTGGTATCCAACTTGAACCGGTAGACAGCACCCGCTTGGTGGCTGATCGATAACAATTGCCCCGCGTGTTCGTCGAACGCAAAGTCACACATTTCACCAGGGAACTTCGCCACCTGCGCCCGGCAAATCCCTTGCGATAGACCAGAGACCATGACGGCAAGCAGCATAGACAGAGCAAGTTTCATCGACAGGATCTCTTTGCAAACGAACACATCAGTCAAGGTATTCACTTTGGGCAACGGTTTTGCCATCCAGCGAAAATCATCGACAAACATGTTAGTGCATGCGCTGATCCACGTTTCACTTTTTGCACAAAAATGATTTCTGAAGCCGCGATTTTCCAACTGAGAAGTAACCCGAAACGATCCCGAGAAGCTTGACCTCAGAGACAAGCATCAGACCTGATGGAGACAAAGGCAAAGCAAAGACAATCATCACTTTGCAAAAGTAGTCGGTGCAAAGCTGGCACCCACGATTGAATTGTCGATTACGGGACAGATGCGAGCGGCGAAGCAGATGGGTCTACATCCGCAAGTTCTGCCCCGTTCTGCTATTCACCTTGTTCGACTTTCATCAATCGAATCAGTCCGCTGCCATCGCCCACGGCAAGGTGTCTTCCATCGGGTGCGAATTGCAAGTCCCAGATTCGTTCGAATTTCCAGCGTTGAATTACTGCCCCTGTGGCAACTTCCCATACGATGACGTTGCCGTCCCAGTCGCCTGACGCAAGTATTTCGGATTTGTGACCAAAGGAAACGGCCTCAACAACAGACGTGTGTCCGCGAAAGACGCGCTGAGATTCTGTGTTGGCGGTCGAAATCACACTCACGATGTCCGAACGAGTTCCAACGGCCAGCAAGCCACCATCGGCCGAATAGGTCAGCGATTCAATTCGTTCCGCTCCCTTTACTGAAAACTGTCGCGTCTGCTTTAGCGTTCGTGTGTCATACTCGGCAACAATGTTGCCATTTTCAGATGCAACAGCCAGCCTGTGCTTCTTGGAAACATCCACGATACCGTGGTAATACCCGGGTTCTATGTTTTCCGGATGCTGTGGCACGTTCCGTATAGTTCTGATGCGTCTGACTATTGGTTCGGACCAGCCACTGAATAACGTTGATTCGTTGGGGGAAAACGTGAGCGAATTCGTCGACGACCGAAATGGTTTTTGTCCACGCTCCCGACTAATCGATTCTTCTGTTGCTGAGTACTTTTTAGTGACCATGTCATAAAAGACGATGCCGCGACCATCGCCAATAGCTAATAGTTTTCCATCGGGAGAAAACGACAGATCCTCGATGGAACCAACCAAGCCTGTCAACGTCGCTTCCAACACAGGTTCTTCACCATCAGTCTTCCACAGCAAGACTTTGTTCGGTACCTCCTCCATCGTGATCGCTGTGGATGAGCCCGATGCCAGTAGGCGACCGTTTGGTGAAAATGCAATTGACGTAATGGCTTGTTGATGACCGTCTCGTTCTTCAGGTGCATATCCAGACTTCTTTTTGCGCCACTGTAGGAGGCTATGATCCCAACTGGATGAAAACAACTTTTCTCCGTCGCTGCTAAACACCAGACCGCTGACCCAGTCACTGTGTTTTTTGAGGATCGTGGCCGATGCGTTGTTTAGAGGCCACGGACGAACGGCGATGTTTCGGTCATAGCTTCCAGTCAGCAGTTGTTTTCCGTCAGGCGAAAATTCGATAGTACTAATTGTGCTCTTGTGATCAGAAACTTTTCCGGTCTGACGTGGCCCGGTATCTGACAACTCCCAGACATAAGATCCGCCGGTGCTCGTACCACCTATGAGTTTTTCGGAATTTGGAGAAAACTGAACGGAAGAAGCTCGGCCTGCAAAATCAGTCACCTGCCATGCAGGATCCGCTGTGTTTGCTTCCAGATCCCAAACCAGTATTTCCTTGCCAGCCGCACTTTCTCCCAATGCCAACCATTTCCCATTGGCAGAAAAGGCAAAGCAGGAAGGGTTCTGGAACCAATCGGGGGCATGAATGTCGCGACTTTCCCCGAGAATCCCGGCGGCGTTCAGGGTGACGACTTTGATTTCAAATCCAGTCTTTGAGCGACATGACCACGCCATCGATTGTCGATTCCGGCTGAAGATGCCAGTGGGCTGACCCGACCCGAGCCGTATTTCAATCTCCGGTTTTAAAGATGAGGATTCGAGCGACCATGAGCGAAAATAGCCATCCCAGCAAATGGTGAGAACATGATTGCCATCCGCAGAAAAACTGACCGCATCAACATCATCGTGGTGCGGAAACGAAGCTCTTTGTGCCAAAGTTGCAGAGTCCCAGACTCGGACCGTTTCGTCTCTGCTGCCTGAAGCGATCAATTTTTCATTCGGGCTGATCGCCAGGCACTTCACCGCATTCCCATGGCGTCCATGATCGTCGCCAAAGACCGCAACTAACTCTGAGGGGCCGCTCTCTTTAAGTGAATCTTGTCGCTTGAGGTTGTCGAACGAATAGATCGACTGGGAAAACCCCACATTCACAAACATGATGCAAACAAACAGGCATCCAATCACTGCTCGCGTCTGGCTCACCATCCCGCACTTTGGGTTGCTCATCGCAAAGCTCCAGATAAATGTCACTGTCCTATCAACTGATCACTGTAACGCCTGATCTTGTTCAATCGCCGATCATACGGGAGCGAAACGGTGTGAGTGAATCCGATGATCACCACGTAGCACCTGACCTCCAAGCCGCTCCATGTGAACTGAACGTATCCAGTTGTCATTGGCGCGTAGTTGATGCGAGACACTTGTGATCGCATTGATCAATCCATACATGGACATGTCCCCGGAATCTGTAAAAGCAGTTGTAATTTCAGATTGTTCATCTTCTGTAATCAATTGCTGTGAAACGAGATTGCACAGAATGTCGTATGGCGACGCGATCATCTCTTCGGTCGTTTTGCGGAACATTGCCATGTCAGCGTCAATGCCTTCGTTGTCAAACGATCGGCAAATGATTTCCCGAACCGATCTCTTCCAGTTAGCCGCTCTTTCTTTTGTTCCGATAACGCGAGTTTGTGTTCTCTCGCATTCCACCAACGCACCATTGATGCAAATGGTCCGGAATATGCGTTCGCAGAACGTCGTATCGAATCGACAGGATTCGGAGTTAGCAATAAACAGGCCAGCGTTTACGCGGTCTTCATCAACGATGTCACGACCAAGATCGGGTGCGAAAACGGCCAAGTGAAGATCACCGTTCTTTTCAGTGCAAAAATCCACATGGATGCGATATGGGAGTGCCTGCAGCTCTTTGCCAACCACATCCAGAAGTTTTAAGTTGCTAATGCGAGGCCGTTTGGCAAACAACGATGACTTGCGTTGTCGTAAGGCGTCACGAATGTCACGTCCGCCAGCTTCACGTGTCGCAACGAAAGGTAAGAATCCGTATTGCATTGCCAATCACCCTTAAAAGAAGTTATGTCGGCATCAGTATACCAAATGTAAATCGCAAGCAA
>CAYNNP010000122.1:9582-19231 GCA_964398215.1 uncultured Pirellulaceae bacterium
CCCAGCTTGAAAAAGTGACTTGCCAACCCGCGCGTAATTATTGCTGGATTACCTGTTCCAGCGCGGCTTGGGTTGTGCCTTTTTCGCGATTGATGAAGTCTCGCAAGTCGATGACTGCGGGGCCGACCAGAATGACGGCGATGGGTGGGGCTAAGCATAATACGACAGGCAACAGTAGCTTTAGCGAAGCGGTGTTTCCGCTCCGCTCCGCTCGGCTCTCTCGGTCAATTCGAATGCGACTGGCGTAATCTCTTAGTGATTGAGCGAGCCCTCCGCCAAGCTTTTGACTTTGACGCATCATTGCACACCAGGTGATCACTTCGGGAATGTCGATGCGATTTGAAAAGCTCTCGTACGCTTCTTCGGCAGCCCCTGATTCAGTTTGTCGAAACACAATGTCCAGTTCTGCCGAAAGTGCTGGATAGATCCGATGCATGCGGCGGGAAACTTGCCCGATTGCGACCGGCAACGACAATCCACCTTGGATCGACATAGCGATCATGTCCATTGAATCTGGAATCGCTTTTTCAATTTCATTTTTTCGGCGAGTTGCTTTGCCAGTTAACGCAAGCCGCGGTAGCGAATATGCCAACAAACTCACCACGCTCGCGACGACCAACAACACGGCTTCGAAGCCATCGGCGACTCCAATTGCAAACACAAAACAAAAAACCAAAACGCACAGCAGAACGCCAGCGTTGCGTTTTGCCAAAAAATCATCGACGGCACTCGTTAGGTGATTGCCTGACAACAAAAGATCCTTGGACAATCTTGTGCGTTTCGAGTTTGATGTGGGAAGCACCGCCGCTAGTGAGCCCGTTGCGCTGCCGAAAGTTGGCGATGGTTTGCTTTGAGTTTCTTTAGGTTGATCGCGTTTGATCAACAGTTTTCGCGCAACTACAAAAATCACCACTGAAACAAGTGAGGCGGATAATAAAGTGATGGAGTCCATGTTTTCTTGATCCTATGAACGACTTTCTGCCTGAATGAAAGGGTGTTTCTGCTGCCCACACAACAAATCTGCTAGAGGTCGGATTTCAGTGTCATCCCAACCCAAACCAGTCCGACCAACTCCGATATCGCTGCATACACCAACAGCTTCTGGCCCAAGCTGGATGTGAATAGATTGTCAATGTAGTCCGGTTCGGCGATCAGCATGTACGACAATACAAACGCCCCCATCAGCACGATCCCTATCACGCTGTAGCGACCGATGCTTGTCATTGACTTGATCTTTTCTTCGCACTGTGATCGGTCGCGAATCGTGCTTGATAGTCGTTCTAGTGACTCGGCCAGTCGGCCGCCCATTCGATGATGAATCGAAATGGTATGTGAAAACAAATGGACTTCTACCGAATCGATTCGCTTTGCCAAATCATCCACAACGACTTGAGGTCCCAGCCCTAGATTCAGTTGTTTGACGCATTGCAAAAACTCACTTTTCACCGGTTCGTCGCTTGAGCGCGCCGCAATTTCAAATGCGCTTTCCAATTGATTGCCAGCTCGAGTCGACCGCGCCAGCAATTCTAGCGACGCTGGGAATCCTTTCGCGAACTGGTTCATCCGATGGATCATTTTCAAATAGACACCAATCAGTCCTGTCATGAACGCTGCGATCAAAATTATAAACTGCAAAACAATGTGCAGGCCAAAAACAATTGCGGTTCCGGCAGCGGCTAACGACACACAAACCAACAACAGCAAAAAGGTTGACGAGTCCAGCGGGACGCCACCGCGAATTAGGATTCGCTGAAGCGAACGGTCAAAGCGAACGAATTTGTTGTTGGTCTGGTCAGTGCTGATCAGCGAGTCGCGGCGAACGGACCAACGCTTGGGAAGGTCTTCTTTGGGTACGTTTTGGAAACGTTTGCCAGTTTTACCAACCAGACCGATCGTTCCCGAGATAAGGCAAAAAATGCAGATATCGATTGCTTGAATCATGCGATTTCCACCCCGCAGTCTACGGCATCAAATACGCTCGCGTCATACTGCACTCCAAACTCGTCGAACGCTGCGATACAGTCTGGACGCTCAACCACTTGAAAGTCGCCTTTTGTACATCCAGCAGAGTCGACTCCTCGGTTTTGAAACGAAAACAAGTGTCGAAAAGAGAGCCCGTCGTTGGTGCGCGACAGTTCAGTGATTCGTTTGACATGGCGAGATCCACCTTGAGTCCGCACAAGCTGCAGGATCAGCGATATGCCGCTGCAGATATACGACTGGACGACGTGCATTGGAAGTTCCAATCCTGTCATCGCGACCATCATTTCCAATCTGGAAACTGCATCGACGGTGTCGTTTGCGTGAATCGTTGTCAGTGATCCTTCGTGGCCAGTGTTCATTGCCTGCAGCATATCCAGCGCTTCGGCGCCGCGAACTTCGCCAATGATGATCCGGTCCGGCCGCATGCGAAGGCTATTCCGCACTAGGTCGCGTTGGCTGTACTCCATCATGCCTTCGCTACCAGCTGGACGTGTTTCCAATCGTGCCACATGGGGATGTTGAAGAATCAACTCTGCGGAGTCTTCAATTGTGATGATCCTCTGGTCGATCGGAATACAAGACGACAACGCATTTAGCATGGTTGTTTTGCCAGAGCCCGTTCCTCCAGAGATCAGGATACTTTGCCGCGCATGCACGGCTGCCCGCAGGAAGTCGGCCATCGGTTGATTCAGCGTTCCATTGGCAACCAAGTCATCCAATCGTGTGTGCCGTTTTCCAAAACGCCGGATCGACAACTTTGGGCCGTCTAGGGCTAGTGGAGGAATGATCGCATTGACACGGGATCCATCTTCCAGCCTTGCGTCAACCAATGGACAAGTTTCATCGATACGACGTCCTGCTTTGCTTACGATTCGCTGGATGACTCTCGTCAAATGCCGGTTGTCCGCGAAAACAATATTTGACGCTTTCATTATGCCGTTGCGTTCGACAAACACTTCGTGTGCATGATTTACCAGGATGTCGCTAACATCGGCGTCGCAAAGCAATGGTTCTAGCGGACCGTTGCCGAATAGTTCCCACGGCAGTTCCACCAACAGTCGATCGTGTTCTTGTTGGCTGAACTGGACTTCATCACCGAACAACTTGATAAAATCCTCCAGCTCGGTTGACCATCGCGGCGATTGAAGGTCGTCCATTGACGGCATGTCCAGGCTGCCGACCATGCGCTGGTGGATGTGTTGCTTCTTGCGCTGGAATTCGATTTCATCAGCTTCGGATTCAAAGGCCCCGGCTGACTCTTGTTGTTTTGATTCGGTGGAGAGAATCATGATTCATGCTCCGCTTGTGTTTCTTGAGGTCGCGTTTTTGCGTCAGGCATTGCTGGCACGTGAGTTTGAAGTTGCTGTGTTGTTTCACCTTCTCGCTGCGGGGCGAGAGTGAAGCAAAAACACAACTTCAAAACGCGTGAGCGATCGGCAAAGCGAAATTAATTTTCTCTCGCTTACGCGTCGCGCTATCTAGATAGAGCGACTTCGCATCTTTTGTTTTGGTTTCGCTGGATTCTTGTTGTGCCGGACCAGGGTCGTTCAAGCCGTTTGAAGCTGCGGTGTCTGGCTGTCCGAAGACGCGTTTCTTAATCGACTGGTTTGTCCCAAAGCGAACTTTTGAAAGACTGGAACCGCGATAAACTTCCATTACTTGCACTTCACTGCTGACGCTCAGGATGTGATCCAGTGTCACAGGGGCTTCTAAGTGGACATGGCCACCGTCGTGGGGTGAACGCAGCGTTAGCGAAAGCTGGCCGTGACCAGTCGCGACTCTCAATAGTTCAGCCTGGCGAGGCGCGACAGCCAAAGTAACACGAACACGTTCTTGGTCGGTTATTGGAGTTGCAAGATCGGTTGGTGTGCTTTGGCTGTCGATCGCCAGGATCTCAGCATCTTGAATAATCGTTGATGTGGCATTTTGAAGTTGTGAATCCAGTCCAAGGCCGCCACCACCTGCGCCAATGGTGTTACCGTAGTAGTCACGACGTCGGGGAGGATTGAAATCGTGGTGCCCTGGGTGGAATCCCTTTCCTGATTTGTCGTTGTTCGTCGCGTTGCCCACTGTGGCTTCGCCGGACTGCCCGTAGTGGAACAGAACATCAACACGCTGCCCGGGAGTCGCAAAACCAATTAGCGCTCCCGATGGTGTCATTGGCACGGTGACAGCACGCAAGCCAGGCTTGAGACGTCGTGAGACACCAGGGATTTTTCCACTGGGCATCAAGTCTTTTGTATCAAAGGCGCCGTTTCGCTTGATATTCACCTTCACTACTTTGCCAATGATCTGAGTTGGATTGACCATGAAAGTTGACACCTTGACGGTCTTTTTGATTTCGTCCTTCGTCATTCGATACAGTGCGATGTCATCCAAGCTAATTTCGCTACCAGCGGGTATATCGCGACTGGCCAGTGGCACGGTCAACAAGGCAGGCGGTTTCCGCGGCGGTGGCTGTTGAACAACGGCCGGTTCTTTGGCCATCGAAACGCGGACTGCGTAGGTTCCTGCCAAGCCAATGACGACCGCAAAGAATCCCAAAAGGATCGTTTGAGAATTGAGTTGTTTGGTTTCGTTCGTCTTCATTGCACAGTTGGATTGTTCTGGTACGAATTAGAATCGCTACTTCGATTTTGGTTGGTCGATGATTCAGAGACGATCAAAAGATGCTGATCACAAACATGCACCAAATCGCCATCGAAACTGGCAACGCGTAGGGCACTGTGATGCGCCGAACGGAACCTTCGCTCGAATCCGAAAGTTTCTTTCCGCTTGTGGGAAGGTGTCTTTTCAACATGATCACCACAAGCGAGCAGACGACTGCAAAGCCGGCGCTTCCAATGAAAACGCAGATGGTTGAAAACGCGCCGAGCCATGCGCCCACCGCGCCCATTAGTTTCACATCGCCACCGCCGCCACCGCCCAGAGCCCACAGCAATAGCAATAGTCCGAATCCTGTTGCGAATCCACCCAACGAAGTGCCGGCTCCAGCCAGGCCATTTTGAAAAATGTGCCAAACCAGACCGGTGATCGCCGCGCTGACAGTCAGCCAATTTGGGATTCGGCGGTTCCGCAGATCAGTAAACAACGCGATGCTTGAAAAAATGATGACGGCAACGATTGTTGGTGTGTTGAATTCCATGACAAGGATTCCTAATTTTTGGTGTGTTGTTTGTTTTGGGTAGGCGGGAGGTAACCGCTTACTGGTTCTGGTGTTGTCGTTCGAATTCGGCGGGCAGGCAACCACGCCACAAGGCGAGTGCGCGACCAGCGTGGCTCAGGAACGTAAAGTTTTTTTCGATCTTGCGTTCGTCCATCGCTTCGATTTGGCGAACCAACCACTGGGCAGCGTTGATGATCGTACGTCGCGGCGGGTGAAGCTCCTCGGGTGCCATCGCCCACCATTCCAGGACATGACCAGTCGCCAAAATTCGTCGACTGAGTGGATCAGTGCTTGGGTCCGGAATTGGATTGTCGATCGATGGCCAGTTGCCATCCCAATATCCAGCGGACGCCTGAGAATGAAACAATCGCTGCGTCATTCCACTCAAGTAATGCATGACCTCTTGCCTCGATTGAGCAGAAAGCAAGCGTTGCGATCCGTCTGCTTTCATCAGATCATCGATACGCAACAACATTGTCAGCGTGTAAAGGCGATGTTGTCCGTAACAGACTCCCTGTGGCTGTGTTTGACGCATGATGCGTTTGGAAAGCACATTGAAATCAATCGCTTGTCCATCAGCCGAATACCAAGGTCGACCGTTCTGGGCGTAGAACGCTGCTGATAATGCAGTCCATTCGTATTCGCGTTGATTGATCCGCAAGTTTTCTAAAGCGTGATTCAGGATGCTGCCAACTTGATCTTCGCCCTGAGCCGTGCGAACTGTCCGCGAAAGTGGAATCCCGATCTCGGCGAGTGTTCCCATCAAGTGGTCGACATGGCTAACCGATGGACGTCCTTGCTGAGTGTTCACGCGAATACCGTGCTCGGTTTTCTGCAACAGTGGAGTGCTAGAACCCCAGACGCTGGAAAACGCTTCGTTATCCAGCAAAAAGCTAAGCATTTGCTGTCCGCTGAACGAGTCGTCGTCAAAGGTCGCGTCGTCGTCCCACATGCGAAGTGCGTGGTCCACAAAATTGATCTTGGTCGGATTCCCTGAAAATTTGGGATGCAGTTTGTTTAGTACAACGGACAACTGATCATCGGAGATCACAAAGTCGTGGTTGTACAATGGAGCAACCTGCCAAGGTCGATCATTGAGTTCCGGCGCGGACGTGCGGCGGTTTTCTAATCGCGCAAAGCGTTGCGTTGCAAAACCCAAAGTTCCAAGGATCGCAAACTGGATCGCTAGAAAACCTGTGGCCGTTCTTGCAAAACGGTTGCCACGCAAAAATGTTTTAGAGATTCTGTTCATGATTCTGTGGTTAAAAAGAGGACATTGTCATCTTCGTACTGCAGACGCCATTGGCCTGGATCTTGACGCATGCGGCGCGCCAACCTTGACTGTTTTTTTCGGTCGACCAACATTTGCTTCAATGCATACTTTTGGGCAATGTGCTTCCAGTTGCTTTCGCCTCGGTAGATCAGCCGGTAGTCGCTAAGAACACTGTCCGCTTGGCGACTCTCGTCTGCATTGATAAAGACGGGTACGCCGAACTGAACTTGTGCCCAATCGCTCCAGTGAGCGGGACAGAACAGCATCGCATCGGCTTTTTGGTTTCTTAGATGTTTCGACACGCCGACTGGAAACTGGCCAGCGGTCAACTGTGCTTCGGTTCGAGTCTTTCCACCCAGCACATAACCACTCCATGGCGACATACTGATTCCGACCCAGATCAATAGTCCAGCGACTAGTGTAAAACCGAATCGGAGACCGGACTGCTGTTCGGTGGACTCTGAAACGCGTGTTGGTTTTTTTGTTGCATTGACCGGTTTGCCGATCACAGCGCCCACCAAAAACGCCGTGATCGGAACAAACCAGAATACAAGTGAACTACAAAAGGCGGACGCAATGGTCATCACAATCGGTGGCAAGAGCCACTCAAGATGAACTGTGCGCCGATGCGAAACTGCAAACGCGATTGCCCACACGATGATGATCGCAGCCCCGCTCCATGACGCTAGGACAGTAGGCGAAAACCCGCCCAACGAGCTTGCAACTGGATTGTCTGGCCACCAGAAAACTGATTTCCAAAGCCCAATCCCATTAGGTGTTGCCAGCGTGGCTAACGCTGCGAACTCCAACAACCAGATCCGGTGCTGAAGTTCCCGGTCTGCGACGGATCGGCGAAGGCCAAATTTTTGTAAAGCCGTTATGAATCGAGCAACGGCAAAGCACCCAAGCCAAACCATACCAATCACAAAGGAGCTATCGATGTTTGCCCATACTGCAAACAAGACAACAATCCCGATTCGATACCCGATCGAACTTTTACGAAGCTTCAAGCAAACGGTTTGGTCACTTTTGCGATAAGTTTGTCGAGACAAGCAAAACGCCAAGACGCAAAGCAAGAACCAGCCAAGAATCCTAGGCGTCAGTCCGTTCAGCAGCGGAAGGCACAGCACTGCGATCGCGATGCAGGCAAGGGCGCTGGATGTACGGCCCGTCAAATGAATGAATGTACTGGCCAAAAACAGCAGGCTTGCGATCACGATTGCGGTGAACGAGAACGATAGCAGATCGATCCCGCCAGCTTGGTACAACGTTGCAATCAGTCGATTGCCAACTGGGGCTAGGTCAATGTGCCGTATGCCTTCTGCCAGTGGCAGCAATTCTGTTGATTGTAATTCTGTCGTTCCACTTGCAACGGAATTCCAAATCGCAGGCGATGAAACTGGCTGATACCCAAAGTAAAGAAACATTAGCACGAACAAACCGCAAACCAAAGCTGCTTTCCACCCAATTGCATAACGCTCTGGAATGACCGCCTGTAACTGGTGATTGACTGGTTGGGTGATTGTGTTGGTGGACATCGTGCTTTTCTCAGTAGACGTCAGCTTTCGGGTTGGCCAAATACGACGATGCAAACGCTCGCTGGGACGTCGCTTCGATCTTCAAAACTTGAACCGCTTGTCGTTGCTGTTTGGCTGTCAGTGCCTTGGATCGCAAATGATTGGTTGATCGCTTGTATGCTTTGAGCCGCGTCGCTTAGTTCGCTTACAACTGCATCGCGAACTGCGGTTAGGCCAGCGATCAAACCAATGACCAGGATGGTTGCAACCAAGATCAATTCCAAAGAAACGATGAATCCTGTTTCATCGTTCCAAAGCTTGGCGAATAGATTGCGGAACCCCTTTGCAATCTCTCGTCTTTGGTTTTGGTTCTTGATCATCTTTCAAATGTCATTTGTGATTCGATTGATGCGGCCAGGCGTTTATCGTCGGCAGGTTTGCGAAGAAACCTTCTTGCAAACCGACGGCAAACGTGTAGCCGCATCAATAGCTATTTCTTGGCTCGATGGACGTGCCATAAGGAAATCGATCGAACCAGATTGGTCGCAGAAAACAAACCTGTCGACCTGGGATGACTGCCCACAGATGCCAGTCAATGAGAAAGGTTGCTTCAGGTCTTGGATGCTTTCAGCAGTATCCGATTGCGCTGATGCGCCCCCGTCGCGAATAGAAGTCATCCCGATGACCAGCCCAATCCCGATAATCGCGCCAATCAAGGCCAGCATGGTTGAGATAACGAATCCAGATTGGTCCGAGACCAATCGATTGAATGCAGTTTTCACTTGTCTTCCCTATATTTAGGTGTTTCGCGCAAGCAAACCGCACCCCCGTGCAGTCGCCAATGTGTGTTTTTTCGCAGTAGATTGGCAAAAAGTCGGCGTCAACAGGTGTCAACGCCGACCAGACCAATCTGTCTTTAAAGAAGACTAGCTTTCGTCTGCAGGAAGTCCATCAAAAGTGATGCAGTTGTCTGCTTCACCGCTTTGGTCATCAGCACTGTCACAGAAATCAAGAGCATCGTTGAAGTCAGATCCAGCAGTTGAGCCAGAGTGACCAATAACGCCGTTGTATGTATAAGACTGGTTCATGTCTTGAACGGCACCAGCAGTATCAGACAATTCCGATACGACACCGTCGCGAACAGCAGTCAAGCCAGTCATCAATCCGATGACTGTGATGGTTGAAATCAATACCAATTCAACTGAAACAACAAAGCCAGCTTCGTCGTTCCAGAGTTTCATCATTGTAGTTTTCAAAGGAGCATCTCCAATTGTTAATAATTTTGAACAGCACGGCACAGCCGTGGTTGCTCCACGTACGAAGCAACGTTCACGTAACAAGAGAGTGCGTTACAAATTGATGTCACGTCCTAAAACCGGATTGATTTCTACTGATTACGTAGTAGGTCAGCGCCGACTGACCGTTACCCCGCAGAAAGTTTCTGCAAAAAGATGAAGAGTGATGCGCACTTTTAGTCGCGCTGGATTATGACGATTATGACCTGAACAAAAACGCATTATCGTTTTTAGTGTCAGATCAGTTGCGCCAGCGAGGGATTCGTGTTGTCTCGCGCTCATGCGTTTTGGAGTTGCAATTTTCACCGTGGAAACCGAATTCCAATAAGCGAACCATCATCAGTTGAAAACGCGACATGAGATTTCACTCTCCCTTTGGGCGAGTCGGGCTCTCAGGCACGGAGAGGGCCCTCCC
>CAYNNP010000123.1:0-19102 GCA_964398215.1 uncultured Pirellulaceae bacterium
CACGTTATCCAGATGGAACAACCTCTCTTACGGGGCGATGCCGCATTGAACGCACGGATTCAGAGGTGTATCCGCTGATTGACGATCTCGCCGATGCCATTTCATACACTCCGACTGGGACCGTTGCGGCGCGCGTTACAGAAGGCTCGGGCAAAGCGATCCTGTTTTATCCCAACGGAAACAAGAACTGGGAGATGACCTACGAAGGTTTCAATCGGACAGGCTGTCTGCACTTTGACGAAGACGGAACCCTCCTGTCGTCATCGGATTCTTCGCACGGGACGCAGGACGGCGAATAACCAATAAACCATGCATACGAAGGACGGCGTGACGCGTTTAAAGAATAAGCTTGTTGATTTACTGAGCCGACGGCGCTAGCCGCGGGCCTTGTGGTGATAACGCAAACCTTCGAGGCCCGTGGCTAGCGCCAGCGGCTCACAAAAATATACGCTCATAAATCAACAAGCCGTTGACGACTTCCGCTATGGGCAGATTCTTTAGGCTCTGCTGAGCCTGCCGCGTTTTAGTTTGGCTTGTAACATCTGGGCGCCTTCATGAATCCAATCTTTCGTGGTTGGATTGACCAGGATGACGAGGACTACGCAAATCAACGACATCAATGGGCTGAACAGAATTGTTGCTGGCAGTATGAATGAATAGTAGCTGGTCGGATCAAACTTCAGGCCCATGCGAGCATTGCACACAAAGATTCCTGCTAGCGTCAGCCCCGTTGATATTAACGTCGCGACAACTGCGCCGGTCAGTCCCCAGGTCGGAACGAACAGGTAGTTCAATACGATGTTGACCAATAGCCCAAGACCAAACACGATCGCAAGGTACTTGCCGCGTTCGATCAGTAGCACATAGCTTTGGATCAGAACAGTGAGCCCACCCCACGTGCACATGGCGAACGCCATTGGCATTAACTCCAGGCCTTGGGTGTAGCGATTTTCCAGCAAGCTTGAGAACAACCATGGTGCGACTAGCATGACCGCGGCGGCTCCGATTGTCGAAAGAACCGACATCAACAAAGTCGCTTGGCGAATTCGTTTCTTCGCCACTTCGCGCTTGCCTTGCTCCCAGTCAGCAGTCAAGTACGGCATCAGGACTCCCGCGACCATCGACGCAAGGCTCATCAGTAGCACTGCAAAGATTCGACTGCTGTGGTACTGACCAACTGCTGACTGTGCCTCAAATTCGCTTCCGGGGTACAAGTGCATGATCATTCCGCGGTCGACCATCCCGAACGCATTGGTCAAGAGATTCATTGCCCAGAGCGCCGCCGCATAGGGCAGCAGTTTTCGCCACATGGCTTTCTGGTCAAACGATTCAGAAGTCGTATCGAGGCTTGACCAACCACGAAAAATGGTGACCAAACCAGGGATCAACGCGATCGCTGTGGTGATTGCGAACGAAATGATCAGTGAACGGATTCCGCCACCCATGTACAAGCAAGTGATGCCGACAAGAGTGAACAGAACGCCCTGCAAGAAATACATGATCGAAGACGTTTTGACTTGCCGCAACGACGAAACCAGTTCGTTGACAACAAAGAACGCGATCAATGCAATCGCCGCAAGGCTGAGAGCGAATACCAAGCCGACCTGTGATTCATCCGAGTAGATCAGCCACGCCAGCGGCTGCGAACCGGCCAACATGATCGCCAGAAAAATGGTACAGCAAAACGCTGTTACGCAAACGATGCGGCGAATGAAGTCTTGTAGATGCCCGCGCTGGCGATAATGTTCGACATAACGTGGCAGGGAACCTGGTAGCCCAAACAGGACCATGGGCGTTGCAGTGCACAGAAAAACGTACGAAAGCGACCAAAGACCAACTTCATAGTCGTCTAGCAATTTGCATAGCCAGACACTGCGCACGAACCCGACCCCTCGCTGAACGATGGTCATGATCAACATGATGACCAAGCCAATCGCGAGAGAATCAGGCATGAACGCTAATGATTTCTTGCTGATTTTGTTTGATTTCGACACGAGGGTATTCCAAGTACGTATTCACCCCAAAGGTGGCTCAAGTACTGGACATTCGTTGCCAAAAACAAAGCTGGATCGACCAAAACGGCTCAAGCGAATGTTTCGATTCGGGTTACACCGATTATTCGCATCAGGTCACCATCGCAGCCAATTTGTCAGTCCCACCACCAACGCTGAACCAGCGCTGGTTGGTTGTCGACAGATTCCGAATTCAACGCCGGATAGCTAATCAACTGTCGCGAAACGGATTTAGAGGTGTTCACAGATACGCCACCGGAGGCGACGATGATGTGATGGCGTTTGGTGCCATGCCTGACAGTGTGATGGGTCGCAATCGACATGACTTGCCGCGGCGCTGGCATGTTCACATCCGCTGATGCTGCTGCAGCAAACGACTGCAAGAGAGGAAGGTGGACGGCTTCACTGCCATGGAAATACGCCAAACGTGCGACGGTTGCACTTCGGTAGATCGATTCCAACGCAGCGTACACAGGGTATTTGCCACGGATCGCAGACCAATGATCGTTGAACTGTTCAACATAAGCAACGCTTCTGAAATCAGGCAGTACACGGCCACGAGATCCATCGGCCAGCGCGCGTTGATTCTCGCCACTGAGTTTGAGTGGCGTGCCACCGATTTCAAAAACCGTTTTATCGTCATTTGTTCGCACTGGTTGCGGTTGTGCGGTGAACCACAAACGCAGGAGCAATTCGCTTGGTGTGCCTTTAGCAATCGATGCGTCGATGACATCCAAGTAGCTGGCCACGCCTTCTGGCATTTTCATCTTGGCCAATGCTAATTGTTTCATGTGGCGGTCGGCTTCGACCATCAAGTATCCGATGGTTGTATCGGCTGCTGTTCCGAATACTTCAACGCGCTGCATGCCCAACGCTTCTCGCATCCGCTCCGCTGCTTTTCCGATTGGAATTTGGTCGGCGCTGACCGCCGCAGTGACTTGCGCTGCATTGCGCAGTCCTTGTGGGGTCGGGTCGATCGTGCATCCAAATGGTTGGTTTCCAATGGCCGCAGACAGGCAGCTCATCAAGAAATCTGTGCGAATTGCACTCAAGCCCGTTTTGCGATCTATAAACCAGCCGTCACGTTTGGTGATGCCGCCAACTGGGCCTGCGATCACAACATCGTCTTCGGTTAAGAACACGTATTTGATTGCTGATAAACCAGCCAAGTTCGCACTTGCTGTGTTGTTGCCTGCGTGCCAATTTGGATTTACAAATCGTTGCATCGAAATGTGGTCGCGAAGCCGACGGAGTGACACAAAACGAAGTTTCGATGTCTTTCGCCAATCGTCTGCGCCTTCAATGATTTGATTGTCGCCACTTCTATTGAGCAGCGCTTTTAATTCGGCACCTTCGTCTTTGTCGTCAAAGCTGACGCATTCCAAGACGGTGCCTGCCGCGTCCACATACACGCCTCCAGCGTACTCCGCGATCGTACTTGGTCCGCCTAGTGCTTCCCATGTGTCTGGAACAACGGTTGTTTGGATCAGATCAATCAACGATTGAAAGTCAGCGAACGCTCCACCGCCAGCGGCCGCGCCATCCGCAGCGTTGGCCCATGCGGCAGAACTGCTGATGTTGTTGGCAGTCTGTGATCCCGCAATCGGCTGCCCACTGGTGCTTTGGGCCGTTGAAATTTGAGCAAGGATGTTGTCACGAACACCGATGGTCGATTGGTCGGCAACATTGGTTGCCAATCCGAATTCGCCTCCGGCCAAGAACGAATCCACCTCTTGAGCGTCGATCCTGCCGAACGCTAATACGAATGTGATGCTGACCAACGCAGACAAGAAAACGCGCATGAAAATGCTCCTTCAGACGGTGAGTAGACAAGACCTATCATATCACACAGCAAATCGCGGGCCGACGGGAATATCACCGTGAAATGAACGTTTATCGACCGACTGTAGCAGAATCAGACAGTGGCACGTTGCAGATCGACACACATTCAGGAGTTTTGCGCTGACTGTGAGGCTTGATTTTCAGGTAGCGTGGGCAAGTCCCTAAAATACGATTGCGGCGAATCTGAAATCTGGAGAGCATCTCTGGTCCTCTATGGACAATTCTCCTGGTCAATGAGACGTTGGTCCTGTTGAGCGAAGAAATTGAGAACCGATTATGAAAGCCAGTGACGAACCCGTTGTAGTCCAACAGAGTTTCCCTATGAAACGCGAGCGTGTATGGGAAGCGATAACCGAACTCGATCAAATGAAGCAATGGTTCTTCGCTGAGATTCCAGCCTTCGATCCTCGAAGCGGATTCGAAACCGCATTTGACTTGCAGGTCGAGGAAAAGACCTACCGCCATTTGTGGCGCATCGTGGAAGCCGAAGCACCTTTCAGGATTGTTTACGACTGGCGTTACGAAGGGTGTCCGGGTCGTGGCGTCGTGAGTTGGGAATTGCAAACAAACGATGATGGTGGAACCTTACTTACTCTCACCAATGAAATCGTAGAAGACTTTCCAGTGGAAGATCCGAATTTCCGTCGCGAGAGCTGTGAGGGCGGTTGGCAATACTTTGTCCAACAACAACTAGTAAGTTTCCTGAGCGAGACCACCTAGCTAAAACTGCTTGATCATGCAGCTAAAGACATCAACCAAATGGATATTGCAGAATTTGCGAGGCTGCGTCATGGAGCCATAAATGTCGCCACACAAAACGAGGCAGAAAAAGATTCGGCTATACTGATCGCATGAAACATCCAATCGTCTTTTGTATCTCCATTTTTTGTGCAGCGGTCACGACGGCGGCGGAAATTGATTTCGCACACGAAGTCGTCCCGATCTTGCGGCAACACTGCGCAAAGTGCCATGCGGACAAAGAGGCGAAAGGCGGATTTTCGATCAACTCACGCAGCACGTTCATTGATGGCGGCGCCGAACCTGGTGATGTTGAGTCTTCGCGATTCTTGGAATTGGTGCGTTCATCGGATGTGGATGATCAGATGCCGCCCAAGGAGTTGAAGAGGGTGAGCAAAAAAGAAATCGCGACGCTGGAGTCTTGGGTGAAAGCCGATATGCCTTGGACTGGAGGTTTTTCTTTTGCCGCTGAATCGTATGTGCCGCCACTTCGTCCACGCCAAGTCGAATTGCCGCCCGCGATCGATTCTCGTTCCAATCCAATTGATCGGATCATCGACAATTATTTGCGATCAAAGAATCAGCCGATTCCATCGCGTGTTGATGATGCAACTTTTCTGCGGCGCGTCCACCTGGATCTCAATGGGCTGCTGCCAACCGCAAAAGAAGCCACTGAGTATGTGCGGGATCCTTCGCCAAGCAAACGTGCTGCGTTAGTCGATCGACTTTTAGAAAACAAATCGGCGTACACCGAACACTGGTTAACGTTCTGGAATGATTGGTTGCGAAACGACTATGCCGGTACGGGTTTTATCACTGGTGGTCGTCGTCAAATTAGCGGTTGGTTGTACAGCGCGCTGATGACCAACAAACCGTACAACGAGTTTGCAGCAGAACTGATTGCCCCAAAATCCGATCAAAGTCGTGGTTTCATCGACGGTATCAAATGGCGCGGTACGGTCAGCGCTGGACAATCCAACGAGATCCAGTTCGCACAAAGCGTTGCGCAGGCTTTCTTGGGTATCAACATGAAGTGCGCTTCATGCCATGACAGTTTCATCGACGACTGGAAACTAAACGATGCCTATTCGTTGGCCGCAATCTATTCCGCCAGCCCATTAGAAATTCATCGCTGCGACAAACCAACTGGCCAGACCGCGACGGCTGCATGGATCTTTCCCGAACTGGGGAATATCGATGCAACTGCGAATCGTGAACAACGGCTTGCGCAGCTCGCTGGTTTGATGACACAAAAACAGAATGGTCGTTTTGCACGCACGATCGTCAACCGGCTTTGGGCACAGCTGATGGGGCGTGGCATCGTGCATCCGCTGGACGCCATGCACACACGTCCTTGGAACGAAGATCTGTTGGATTTTTTGGCCAACGATTTCGTTGCTCGAGGTTACGACTTGAAAGCGACGATCAAGCTGATTGCAATGTCCGAAGCGTACAGCGCGCAGAGTGATTTTCGGCAGGGCGAGGACGACGCCAGCGACTATCTGTACGCAGGTCCGAAAGCCAAGCGTTTGACCGCCGAGCAGTTTGTTGATGCTGCATGGCAAATCACGGGACAGGCACCGAAACGAATCGACGCGCCTGTTTTGCGAGGTGATTTTGAATCTGGAGATGACAAAGACACCGCATCAATTGAGATTGTTGGTGACTGGATTTGGGCTGAGCCTATCGATGGGCAAGACGTGCCCGGCAAAGAGGAAATCATCGCTCGAACAGTAGTCGACATTTCGGGCGACGTTCTCGCGGCGGTGGCAGTGGCGACTTGTGACAACGAATTCGAGTTGTTTGTAGCGAACAAACTTGTCGCCAGCAGTAACGAATGGACCGATCCGCAAGCGATCCTGTTGACCAACGTGCTTAAGAAAGGCAAGAACGTGATCACTGTGATTGCTCGCAACACTGCCCCTTCGCCGGCAGGTATTTTCTTTCAAGCCCATGTGACCTTGAAGAACAAACAAACCGTGATGATCAAAACGGATGATTCGTGGCAGGTGACTCGGAAACGCCCCAAGAACCTTGTCCGAAACGGTCGGCTTGGAAAGCTGGTTGGTCCGTGGGAAAAATCAGTCGCGCAACAGAAACTTGGTGTCTACGGCAATGCGGTTGACGACAAAGCGAAACGTATTTTGGCTGGCTCGGTGGTCGATTTGATGGTTCGTGCGTCGTTATTGAAAAGCGATTTCTTTATGAGATCGATGGGGAGGCCGAATCGAGATCAAATCGTGACCTCGCGTCCTGCTGGACTGACGACACTTGAAGCAATCGATTTGTCGAACCACGAAACACTCTCAAATTGGGTGGATGCCGGAGCCGCTGATTTGGTCAATCAATTCTCGGATCCCGAAAAATTGACCGACCACCTCTTTCTTTCAATGCTGACTCGTCGCCCGTCAAGCGATGAAAAGCGACTGATCGTCAATGCGCTTGGTCGAAAAATGACAGAGCAATCGGTGCAAGATGTTTTGTGGGCGATTTTCGTGATGCCGGAATTCATGGTGATTCGATAGGCCAATATGATGAACACAGATCCCTTTCGAGAATCGCATGACCCAGCCGCGCCAGACGATATCGTGCGCCGTGATTTCTTGCGCAAGCTTTCTGCTGCTGGTTTGGCCACACTGTCCATGGCAGCCCCGCGCGTTTTGTCGGCTTCAGACGAAATCCAGCATCCGGAGGCCACCGCCGACGCCTGCATTTTGTTGTGGATGGGCGGCGGGATGGCGGCGCCGGATACGTTTGACCCGAAACGCTACACGCCATTCAAAAAAGGGTTGCCGGTCAAAGACATGGTCAGCACTTTTCCAGCGATCGATACGGCCGTCGACAACATCAAAATCACGCAAGGCCTGGAACAAATCGCAGGCATCATGGACAACGCGACGCTGATTCGTTCCGCTGTCCAACCAGATTTGGGCAGCATCCTGCACTCTCGCCATCAATACCATTGGCACACAGGTTACGTGCCGCCGCAGACAGTCGCTGCACCGCACTTGGGGGCTTGGATGTCGCGCGTGTTGGGCCCAGTGAATCCGGTCATGCCGGCGTTTGTGAACATTGGTCAGCGACTGGAAGGCGTCGGAGAAAAAGAAGAACTGAAAGCCTTCACGACCGGTGGATTCTTTGGCACCGAGCATGGGCCGATGAATCTGCCGTACCCCAAAGATGCTGCCAAGTCCGTGATGCCACCTAAATCCATGACCAATCAGCGGTTTGTCAATCGTGACAAATTGCTACGCCAGCTGGTCGACAAAAGTCCGCATCGCGACTTCATGAGCGACCATCAACAGCAGTCGATGATGCGGTCCATGGACAACGCCTTCCGATTACTGAGCAGTAAAGATCGCGCGGCGTTCGATATCAATCTTGAATCAAAAGCGAGCTTGGAAAAGTACGGAGATAGCCGCTTCGGACGTGGTTGCCTGTTGGCCAGACGTTTGGTCGAAGCAGGTTCACGGTTCATAGAAGTCACTACAGAGTACGTGCCTTTCTTGCACTGGGACACACACAATACTGGGCACGAAACGGTTCGCCGATTGAAGGCGGAAATTGATGGGCCGATCACGCAATTGATCATAGATCTGAAATCGCGAGGTCTTTTGGATCGCACGCTGGTGGTGATTGCTTCTGAGTTTAGCCGGGACGCGATCTTTGAAGGCCAGCCAGGTTCGACGGCGAACGACCAAGCGACGTTCAAAGTAGATACGCTTGGCGAGATGAAACACTACGGACTGCATCGGCACTTTACTGGCGGCACGAGCGTGGTGATGTTTGGTGGTGGAGTCAAATCGGGATTTCTGTATGGCGAAACGGCACCAGAACGACCGCTCGTCGCGATCAAGAATCCTGTTTCAGTGATGGACTTGCACGCTACGATTTTGCGAGCGATGGGAATCAGTGCAAAGACTGGTTTTGATATCGAGGGGCGGCCTTTCTATGTAACTGAAGACGGAAAAGGCGTCCCAGTGGACGACATTTTTGCTTGATCGCGATCATTGTGGGCTTGGCCCGCGTCGGTTTCAGGCACGTTGCGCGTTGGTGCCTTCGCGGTAGTGGTACAATTTGGGAATGAAGAGTTTTTCGCTGCGCAATCTGATGATTTTGGTTGCCGTGTTGGCGGTCGCGGGATATGTCCGGCGACTTCCAAAGACGGTCGATGTGTCGCTTGCAGAAGACAAGAACTACGCGGATGCAGTCGGCATGCGGTCGCTTTGGGGAGTTTGGCAGATGCCATTGCCCAAACGCACGGAAGCACAGCAGTTTCGGCGAACAAACTTCGTTGACTACACCCGTCACGGCGAGACCCTTGTGACCGACAGCCAGAATCGAAAGATTCAGGTTCAACGCTGGAGCGAAGGTCGCCAGGTTAGATGCGAATACTGGTTTCGCGACCATACCGGACGTGTGGTTTCTCATGGCAAAACCGTTCGCGGAAAACCACATGGAGTCTGGGAATGGTTTGCCGCTTGCGAGGAAAACCCGAACCCGCAAACTTGGTTCGTCGATGGTCCTGACTACGACTATCAATTGTTTGCTGCCTATCCGTTTGAACAATCGCCTGACGAGATCCTGTTCGGCTGGAATCGTTGGAAACGGATGTGGGTTAAGTCAAAGGAACTTAAAGACCAATCGAAACGAGCTATTCAGATCGTCAATCAACCAACTGGTAAGATTGATTCTGACTCGCCCATCTACGAATTTGAATTCAAGCATGGCGATTTGATCAGGGTAAACGAAAACGCCACCCCGAACTTCTTGTCGCGTTTTCCAAAACAACAAAACGGTTCACTTGCTGTCGACCTTTTCCACTCGATTACAGTCAGCAATCTTTCGCATCGTAGCCAGATGTTTGAGATGATGCAGACGTTGTTCATGGGTGTGCCGATGGCCGTCAAAGCCAAACGCGATGACTTTGTTTCCTGCGTCATGCACGGTGCTCCACTGCCGCACTTGGCAACCCTGTACTTGGTGCTTGAAACCAACAACTTGGTCTTGGACTATCGGTTCGGGTATGTGTACGTGACGACACCTGAACTTGCGAGCGATTGGCAAGACACAACGGGCGTGAACGATCTGTTTACAGATTCGCCTTCGTTAACCAAGTTCATTGAACAAAAATTTGTTTTCGATTTTCAGCACCTGACCAATCTTGCTGCGGGTGTCAGCAAATATAAAATCAGCTCGCTTCGTAACGGCGCTTCAACGATAGAAATCCCACACACGGTGGAAGGGCATCTCGCAACGTTCACGTTTCTTTACAATTCCGAATTGAACAAGAAACTTCAATACCGTTTTGCCAACGAAGCCGATGGGATGGAGAAAGTCGTTTCATCCAGCAGTGATACCAGAATCTATCGAGGCGTAGTAACCCTTCGCCAAGCCTTCGGGGTCCTGCTATCAGAGCTTGGAATGCGCTGCGAAAACGAAGGTGAAACGATTGTCATCTACAAAGTGAACGGGTCCGCGAATCGACAGGAAAAGTAGCTTGGTGCAGCGTCTGTTTCCCAGGGTTATTTCCGCATCAATTGTCGTTACGCGTTAGGAAATATCACACAAAGACTGACCGGTCATTTCTGCTGGTTGTTCTAGACCCAGCAATGCCAGTACTGTTGGCGCGATGTCAGCCAAACGGCCGTCTTCTTTTAGTTTCGCATTTTCCATGCCCGGTTCAACGACGATCAGCCGAACTTGGAATGTCGTATGGGCGGTATGGGGGCCGCCCGTTTCAGGATCGATCATTTGTTCGCAATTGCCATGATCAGCCGTGATCACCAGCGACCCGCCTTTTTCGATCGCTGCATCAACGATTTTGCCAACGCACTGGTCGACGGTTTCAACTGCCGACACCGCGGCTTCTAAGACCCCGGTATGTCCGACCATATCACCGTTGGCAAAATTCACGACGATCAACTCGTACTGTTCGCTCTCGATAGCGCCCAAAACTTCGTCCGTAATTCCGTGCGCGGACATTTCTGGTTTTTGGTCGTAGGTCGAAACATCGCGGGCCGATGAAACCATCCCACGTTTTTCACCATTGAACGGCTCGTCGCGATAGTCGTTAAAGAAAAACGTGACGTGTGGATACTTTTCTGTCTCTGCGCATCGAAACTGGTTCAGCCCTAGCGAACTAATGTAGTGCCCCAAAATATCGGGCATCTTTTCGCGTCGACCAAAGATGACTTTGGTTGGCAAGTCACTTTCGTAGGCCGTCATGGTCGCAAAATAGAGATTCTGGATTTGCGCGCCGCGATCAAATCCGCCCCCATCAATGTTTTTCCATGCTGCATCGTCCAACACAAACGCTTTTGTGATCTCGCGAGGTCGATCGCCACGATAATTCATGAACACAACAGCGTCGCCATCAGCAACCGTCATCGCTTCGCCAACCGACGTCGCAGTCACGAATTCATCGCCAGACCGGCTTTGTTCCGTTGGATTGTCATAGTACGACTGAATCGCAGCTCGCGCGCTGTCAGCAGAATCCTCGGATCCTTTGGTCAACAAATCGTAGGCAACTTGCACGCGTTCCCATCGCAAATCGCGGTCCATCGCATAGAAACGTCCCACAACGCTGGCGACGCGGCCAGCTCCGGTCTCTTTCAAGTAATCTTCGATTCGACCAACAAAATTGATTCCCGATGTGGGCGATGTATCGCGGCCGTCAGTGATCGCGTGAACGGCAAACCGGTCAGCAGGAATCCCTTTTTGCTTGACCAAATCGATGATCGCAAAGGCATGCTCGATATCGCTGTGGACTCGGCCGTCCGACATCAAACCCAGCAAATGGATCTTGCCACCGGTCGATTTCACATGCTCAATCGCCCCCAGCAAAGTCTCGTTCGCAAAGAAACTGTTGTCGCGAATCGCGCGTGTGATACGCATGACTTCTTGGTCAACGATTCGACCGGCGCCAATATTCTGGTGGCCAACTTCGCTATTGCCCATCACACCAGCAGGCAATCCAACGTCTTCACCAGAAGTATGAATCAGCACGTTTGGATACGTTTCCATCAGTCTCGCGTCCACCGGCGTATTCGCTTGGCAAATCGCGTTGGCATGATCCCATTCAGGATTCGGATTCTCGCCCCAACCGTCGCGGACAATCAGGACAACGGGTTTTCGTCGAACTTCGGCAGCCATAATTTTCTTTTTGTTTCAACACGCGAGGGGAAAAGCACCACATGGGTCGACGCAACTTTTGTCAGTCAAGTCGTTTACGGGACAAATCGTAGCCAACAACACAGGCTTCCGGAACGGCAGATGCAAAGGGCCTGCATGATCGTTGCGGAATTGGTTAACTTAATGAGGCAACAACAAGAAACTTATCATTGCTGTGGTCGACTGTCACAGCGGTGCTTGATTTTTTGTTTGACGCACGACCTCCTCCTGAGCCAGAGGCAATCGCTCTCAAGTGCTCAGGATCCCAACGCGGTGAAACTGGGCGATCCAATCGGCTTGGAAATCGTCGCGTAGGGAAACGGGAGCATGAATGACCAACCATTTTTCCTTACTCATCAGTAACTTGTGATCCATGAGCATTCTTCGATTCGATTCATCTGGTAGCATCAACGACGATTACGGGATCAATGCCGACCAGATTGCTGGGCTAGGCGAAAAACTTGGTGACCTGCGTACGGAAATGGTTGAAACCGACCGGCAGCAGTACGATCAGGGCGACGCGCCGGCGGACAAGCAACCGCTGGATGCAAGGTTCTTTTGGTTGCCCGAGGAACAACTGCAAGCCTACGAGCAGCACCGCGAGAATTCGGAGCTTGGCCGAATCTTCAAGCTGGCCAATAGCATTCACAATGAAATCGATGCGGCTGTCGTGCTGGGCATTGGTGGATCCTACATGGGAGCCCGCGCAATGATGGATGCTTGCTGCGATCCCTATCACAATGAATTGTCACGAGCCGGTCGCGGTAGTCGACCGCGGATGTATTTTGAAGGCAACAATGTTGACAACGACGCCAGTGCCGCGCTGTTGTCACGTCTAGCCGCTGGTGGTCACGGCCAAGCACCAGAAGAAAAGAAGTGGGCGATTGTTGTGATCAGCAAGAGCGGCGGGACGATGGAAACGGCCGTCTCGTTTCGTCAGTTCATGTCGGCCTTGGAGAGTTCACTTGGCGATCAAGCGGATGATTCATTGAAACGGTTGGTTATCCCTGTGACCGGCGAAAGTGGAAAACTTCATTCATTGGCGACCGAACTTGGCTGTCAAGAAATCTTCGGCGTGCCAGATGGCGTCGGCGGCAGGTTCAGCGTCCTGTCCTCGGTTGGAATTTTGCCAGCTGCGATGCTCGGGCTAGATTGCATGAAATTGCTGCAAGGTGCCGCCGACATGAACGAGCATTTTCGGACAGCAGCATACGACGACAACGTCGTGCTGCAGTACGTTGCCGTCAATCACTTGTTGTCCAAACATCGCGGCAAATCAATTCGCGTGATGAGTGTTTGGAGCAAGGCACTCGAAGCTGTGGGAATGTGGTACGACCAGCTGCTGGCGGAATCTAATGGCAAACAAGGGTTGGGTGTCACGCCGATGACCACGGTGAATACGCGTGACTTGCACAGTCGACATCAACAACACCAGCAAGGTGCTAACGACAAAGTCTTCAATAACGTGATTGTTGAATCGTATCGCTGCGACCCGCTTGCTGTGGGCGAGTCGGCGCGAAACCAAGACACGCTTAACGATATCGCCAACAAGACTTTGCCAGAGATCATGGACGCCGCCATTCGTGGCACGAACGAAGCTTTGCATACCGACGGTCGTCCCACAACAGACATTGTGTTGCCGACAATCGACACCTACTACTTAGGTCAGCTGTTTCAAATGTTGATGATTGCGACGGTCATCGAAGGGCGTCTGTTGGGAGTCAATCCTTACGGCCAGCCAGGGGTTGAACAGTACAAGGTCAATATGAATAAGAATCTGGGCCGAGCGTAGGCCAGAGGATTCTCTTTTGGCATGCGTTCAACTTCGCGTTCTGTGTTCAGAGCGCGAAGGGCAATCGCAAATTCGGCTTCAGACGATACCGCCAAAGATCACAAGACAACCAACAACAATTCTTGCCCCCGCAAAGCTATGTCAGCCATCGATGATCTCTTTGTCCAGCTCCGCAAAAAAAATGAAAAGGCGTTGATGCCGTTCATTACAGCGGGCGATCCGGACATTGAAACGACCGCAAAATTGATTCGTGCCATGGACGAAGCTGGCGCGAACATGTGCGAAGTTGGTGTGCCATACAGTGATCCAATCGCTGACGGCCCTGTCATCCAAGCGTCGTATCAACGCGCCTTGGAATCTGGTTTTAAACTGCAGGACGTTTTTCAAATGGGTGACCAAGTTGGTTCGCAGGTAACAATGCCGCTTGTGACCATGGTCAGCTACGCGATTATCTTTCGCGTTGGTCTCGAAAAATTTGTCCAACAGGCGAAGGCCGCAGGCTACTCAGGCGCAATCGTTCCCGATTTGCTTGTCGAGGAAGCTGAACCTTTTGCGGCGATTTGCGAAGCGTCCGATTTCAGTTTGATCCAGTTGGTCACGCCGACGACTCCCAAAGAGCGACAAGTACGGATCGCTCAATCGTCTTCTGGATTTCTGTATTACGTTTCAGTGACAGGGATCACCGGCGAGCGCACCGCATTGCCAACGGATCTGGTCGATAGTGTCGGTTGGCTGCGTGAACAAACGGACCTGCCGATCTGCATTGGTTTCGGAATCAGCGGACCAGAAACTGCAGCAAGGCTTGCACCCGTTTCGGATGGCCTGATCGTCGGATCAGCCATTGTCCGTCGAATCGCAGAAGCAGATGGCCAAGATAAAGCTGTTGAGAGTGTTTCAGAATTCGTCGCCGAACTACGCAGCGCCATCGCTTCTTCGTAGGTCTTTGAGCCGCAGGGCGATAGCCCCGGTTTCGAGCACAACCAGACCGTCAATAACCGGGGCTATCGCCCATCGGCTCAAAAAATATTCCAAGCAAATAAATCAACAAGCCGTCAAGACTTTCGACAAACCGCATAGCCTTTGTGGAAGGTTAACCGAACAAAAATTGTGTCGACCTCCGGCCTTTGTTTTGGATAAATCGAACGCCACAAAAACGGCGGCTATCGCCGTGCCGCTCACAAAACCAAAAACTCACAGACTCTCCGGCCTAAAAACTCGCTGCCGTTGACGCCGGCATTAACGACTCACGACACTCCCCGGCCGCTACGGCGTCCCTTCCCGCTGCACAGCAGGGGTACCCAAAAACGCTACATCAAACTGGGACTCTACGTTGTCGCCGATTCGCACTATAATCTGAGGCAGATTACGACCGTTTCTCAATAAAGCCCCATTGACCATGGCCGAGCGCACTGCAAACGAAATCTTGGACGAGTGTTTCCTGGAGACTCGCGCGAAATTGCTGGAGATCGCAGCGACCTTGGATCGCGTCGATCGGGCTGCTGACGCTGGCAATGCGGTTTCTGGCGATTCACAGCAATCACGAGCGAAGATTGATGATGCGATTAGGATCTTGCTGAGCGAGGGGCCCGACCGCGCCGAGCGACTTCAGCTATTATTCTCACGCGAGTACAGCGAAGCGTGGCGAGACGATATGCAGATCTGAGCCGCCCCGAACCACTTCGCCCATCAGCCCACAATTTACCCACCGAACGAAAATGGACTACATCGACCCACATATTCACATGGTGTCCCGAGTCACCGACGACTACGCAACGCTGGCGCGAATGGGATGCGTTGCAATGAGCGAACCTGCGTTTTGGGCTGGCTTTGATCGCAGCACCGTTGACGGCTTTCGCGATTACTTTCTACAGCTGACCGATATCGAACCCAAACGCGCTGCGGCTTATGGCATTCAGCATTACACCTGGCTGTGCATCAACGCCAAGGAAGCCGAAAATGTTTCGCTTTCGCGAGAAGTCATCGCGATGATTCCAGAGTTTCTGGATTGTCCGAACGTGTTAGGGATCGGCGAAATCGGCCTGAACAAGAACACGAAAAACGAAGCAACGATTTTCCTTGAACATGTTGATCTGGCAGTTGCACATGACCAATCGATCTTGATCCACACACCTCACTTGGAAGACAAATTTCAAGGCACCCGGATGATCTTGGACATGTTGTGTGGCGACTCGCGTCTGGAACGAGGACGAGTTTTGGTCGACCACGTCGAAGAACATACGATCGCCGATGTGCTTGAACGCGGTTTCTGGGCTGGGATGACTTTGTACCCAGTTAGTAAGTGTACGCCAGAGCGTGCCGTCGACATGATCGAAATGTATGGACCGGAGCGGTTGATGCCGAATTCAGCTGGCGACTGGGGCCCAAGTAAACCGACAGCAATTCCTGATTTGATTTTCGAGATGCGGCGACGCGGACATAGCGAAGCATTGATTCGTAAAGTCGTCTACGAAAATCCATTGGAGTTCTTTGGCCAAACCGACAGCTTTCAATTCACGCCGCGCGACGTCGGCTTTGAACCTGCCAACAACTAAAAATCAAACTCCCTTTTTCAAGGAACATGATGACACAATCTCCCGATGCATCCGAATTGCCAGTCGAAATCGATGTCAACGCTGTTGCTGATATCAAGAACGCTGGTGACGATTTTCTATTGCTGGACGTTCGCGAAAATGGCGAATACGAAACAGCAAAGATCGATGGCAGCGTCTTGATCCCAATGGGCGATTTGGGCGAGCGGATTGAAGAGATCGAATCGTACAAAGATCGACACATCGTGGTTCATTGCCATCACGGTGGACGGAGCCTACAAGTTACCCACGCTCTGCGAAATCATGGATTTGCCAAAGTGCAAAACATGTCGGGTGGCATCGACGCCTGGAGCCTGAATGTTGATGACTCGGTTCCTCGCTATTAGAGGCCAACGCCGATGAATCTCGTTGCAAAGTGGATCATTGGCCTTTGCGCGGGAACGTTGATCATCGCGGTTACTTCGCCGCTATTTGTTCGGTCGTATTTGCCCCAGCAATTTGATGCGACTCGAGGCACCAGGGTTCTGTCTGCCCACAAGCACTATCGCTGGCGAAGCGAGGGCTATGCAACGACCTTGATTGGTGAACATGGCATGCCCGGGCGCCCAAACATCGGCGTGGTTGCCGACAATGGATTTCGTATCGCTCTGTGGGGCGATTCGCAAGCAGAGGGCGTGTGCGTTGAAGATGGCAAGAAGCTGTTTGCTCAAATGGAAAACGCTGGTGACGATCAACACAAGATGACAGTCTTGCCGTTTGCACGTAGCGGTGATAGCGCAAGAGACTGGCTTCACCAATTTCCTCATGTCGAATCGAATGTGGGAGTCGATGGACATGCGATTCTGATTTGCGAGATCTCGGATTTGCTAAGTGCTGCGAATCTGCCAACGCAAACGGCTCCAGCGAATACGAATGACTTTGAATTGGTCAAATATGTTCCTGCATTCGTTATTCAATCAGCACGAAATGTACTAACTGATGCGAGTGGTCGGCATCGGCGATTGCGATTCGGAATTGGTCCAATTCCACGCTCGCAGATCGATCGGGTTCGCGCTGGCCCAGTCGACTGGACGCCCATCGTTACAGCGATCGCCCAGGCAACTGAAAAACCGCTGTTCGTAATATATGCGCCCAAGTCACCGCAGATTGGATTTGGCAAAATCGATTTGATCGATGAAGGCTACGCAGAATTCAAGCGGTTTGAGCAAGCCGCCGAAGCTGCCGGGGTGATCGTGATTGACGTTTCAGATGCTTTGGGCGGTTCCGCAAAAGATGGTGTCTGGCCACACGGTTTTCACAACGGACGATTCGGCAGCGGCCATTTGAATGAAGCAGGCTATCAGGTGATCGCTCAGCAAGCCGTTCCGGTGATCGCGGAGGCGATGCGGCCTTGATGGCCCAGGTCACGATCGAAAATGCTATTCACACAAATCGAATTCCTGGTCTTCTTCTGCCTTATCCTGGCACTTGTTTGGGCATGCCGAAATCGAGTTGCCCGCAACAGCATTTTACTAGTCGCCAGCTACTACTTTTATGCTTACTGGGACTATCGGTTTTGTGGCCTTTTGTTGCTGTCGACCGTCGTTGATTTCGCTGTCGCTCAGCTGCTGGCTCGAACAGAACATACTGGCAAGCGCCGAGTACTGTTGGCGGTCAGTCTGGTCGTGAATCTTGGCGTCTTGGGGTTCTTTAAGTATTGCAACTTTTTCATTGCGTCAGCACAACCGCTCTTGGAGTCGATTGGGCTAAGCGGACAAACGCTGAACATCATTTTGCCGGTTGGCATTTCGTTCTATACCTTTCAAACACTCAGTTACACGATCGATGTTTATCGACGACGATTGAAGGCGACCAACAGCTTCTTGGATTTTGCACTCTATGTCGCCTTCTTTCCGCAACTTGTCGCGGGTCCGATCGTTCGGGCACGAGAACTATTGCCGCAACTAAGCAGACTGCCGGTGTTTTCGCGGCGGCGATGCTATGGCGGTGCGCAGCAGTTATTGCGCGGCGCGGTTAAAAAAGTTCTACTGGCGGATCGATTAGGCGAAGCGGTTGATGTTGTTTTTGCAAATCCAGATCTCTACAGCGGCATCACCGTTTGGATTGCGGTCATCGGGTACGCTGGACAAATCTACTACGATTTTTCTGGCTACAGCGACATGGCGATTGGTGCCGCCAAGATGCTTGGTTATCGGTTTCCCGCAAATTTTCGTCATCCCTATTTGGCAACATCGATCGCGGACTTCTGGCACCGCTGGCACATGACGTTGTCACGATGGCTGCGAGACTATTTGTACATTCCGCTGGGAGGTAACCGTGGCGGAAAACTCGCAACGTACCGAAACCTGATGCTGACCATGACACTAGGCGGCTTGTGGCACGGAGCTGCCTGGACGTTTGTGCTGTGGGGCATGTGGCATGGGTGTGCGCTTTCTATTCAGCGATGGCGCGCAGAGCGAGGTGGATGGCAATTTCCAAGGATCGTGCGTTGGGGCATGACAATGGCAGTGGTGCTTGTCGGATGGGTTCTGTTTCGCTGCAGCCCGGATCTATCCAAAGTCGGCATCGTTTTGGGAAAAATGGCTTTCTTGAATGGTGGAATCGCCTGGTATCCGCCACTCGCTATCGCGGCGATTTTCTGCATGGGGCTGGAACACATTGCTTGGCGTACGCGGCTAAGGATTGCAATGCGGCTGAAACCAGAATACTGGTACTCGCCGGTCGTCGTCGCCATCATGGTCTGGGCCTTGGTGCTCTATGCGCCTCGCGGTTTCACACCTTTTGTATACTTTCAGTTCTAAAGCGAGGTGATCGAATCAGTTTTGATTCGGGGTCATTTTGGTAACCCGAAGCGTCAGCGAGGGACCGAGTCAAGATCGATTGTCCCTCGCCAACTCTTTTTGAAGTTGCGATTTTTCCTTCACCCTCCCGCTTGCGGGAGGGTCGGACGCGGTAGCGGCCGGGGAGGGCCCTCTCCGGGCCTGAGAGCCCGACTC
>CAYNNP010000124.1:0-19085 GCA_964398215.1 uncultured Pirellulaceae bacterium
GGCTATCGCCCTGCGGCTCAAAGGTTTCTGAATCAAGAGTGCACCTCATGCAGCATCTACATGATCTCGCCACTCAGTTCATCCAACTGGGCGCCCACAGCGCAAATGAGCCGATGGGCCGATAGCGGCTATCGCCGGCTCTTGACGGACTGGTTGCGTTCGAAACCGAAACTATCGCCCTGCGGCTCAGTAAATCAACACTAAGCTGGAGCAGCTTCTAGGCGGCAGCCTGTTCTGAAACCTGCACGCAATTGTTGACCCGCGATAGCACGCCGGCACGCCGGACTAGCGCTACGATTTGGTCTCGCATCTTTGCTGTGGGAACATTACCGCGGACAACGATAACCGTCTGTTCCACGGTGATCTCAAGCTTGTTCGCAAACTCCTTGAGCGCCGCGTCACTAAGAATGACTGAGCGAATGCAACTGATCGTACGTCTGTCGCGCTGGGTTGGTTTTTCTATGCTGTGCATCACGACCTCCGAGATATGGTCTTGCCTCATCTACTAATGCGTGAAACAAGCTCCAAAGTAACAGCAAAAAGCCGAATTCTTTGATAATAATTGGCCTTTAGGCTGACACAGTGGCTCGAAAACGCACCATTGAGCCCGCGCAGACCAACTATTGGGAATATTACATACGGAAAGAAATCACCCCAACACAAAACCGTTCGTATTACATAAAAACCTAGATCTAGCCTGACAGTTCGACTTGACCGGATTATTCACTCACTTTCCACGCCAAAAACCCCACCGCCGGCCGAACTTGGATCAATCCAAAAGAAAACCACGGGCGAAATCGCACCGTGGTTTTCGTTTTTTAGTCATCAGCAACAGAAATGCTAGGCCTACCAGCTGAAATACCGAAACCCCTGAAAGAACGATTCAACGGTACTGCGAAATCCTGATCGATTGATTGGTGATTCATCTGGCGTGATCGAACCACTATCGTCCACGTCCAACATCACCAGAAATCGCCATGCGAAACTACCGACTTCATCTTCCGTGATCTGACCGTCATCGTTGTCATCCAAGTGACGGAAAACAGCCGACGGACGAGACTCAGCGTACTCGGTCAATTCCTCCTGCGAAATTTGCCCATCGTCGTTGGCATCAGCGCTGGAAAGTCTCTCCCAAATCGAATCGCTCACTTCATCAGCGGTAATGAATCCGTCTTCGTTAGCGTCCAGACGATTGAAGTGGCGTTCTCCGCGACTGGGCAGGTATTCATCGATTTCTTCAAGAGTAATCCCGCCATTGGCATTGGCATCCACAACCGAAATTCGATTCCACAAGTGCGAAGAAACTTCGTCTTCTGTGACTTGCCCATCGTCATTATCATCCGCGATCTCGAACAGACGCTCGATTCCCCAGCCCAGGCCAGGGCGATACTCGGAATCTTCTTCCAAAGACGCTTCATCGTTCGCCGGGTCATCGGTCGTCATATCATCATTCGTGTCCTGCTGCTCGCCGGCCTCACCGTTGCTCGAATCATCGGTCAAATCCTGATCAGTATCCTCTCGGTCGGCATCAGCTAGGTCTCCATCGGTTGACGACTCATCCAACGACCCCGCATCTGCTTCTGGCTCAGCCGATTCAAAGCTAGTCAGGATACCCGGTGTTGGCGTGCCCAATCTGATTCGTGTGAATTCGTTGATCACGAATAGAGCATCCGTGGGCGACACATACCCATCATTATTTGCGTCCACCAACAGATCCGTTGAATCGGCATCCGGGTTGACCATGAAGTTAATCAGAGACAACGCGTCGCGGGCCGTGACCAGGCCATCCTGATTCACGTCGGCTGGCGACACCGCATTGTGTTGATTCTCCGTTGCAATCATTCGACCACCGATTCGCAGCCAAACATCACCCAACCGCCAATGGCGCTGCCATGGTCGAAAATTTGGATTGCTTGCTTCGGTGTCTTCTTCACCGATCGTTTCTGGCTGCGAAAAATCATCGGAACTAGAAGGCTCTGAGATATCGCCATGCAAATCATCGTGCGAATGCGAATCATCATCCAAGCCCGCGCTGCCAGGCTCGCGTGCATAGATTGCCAATGCCGCATCGATATCGTGACTAGAAAGCGATGTGAACTGCTGACTTGCCGAAACAAATGGCGCAAGGACACTTCCTGAATGCTCTAGGTGCTCGATACCCAACGCATGTCCAATCTCATGAACAGCAACTTGCATCAAATCAAACGCGCCGCGTCCCTGAGCGTTGCCGACTTCCCAATCTTCCGATGAATCGAACTGAATGTCACCAGCAATCCGAGCAGGGTTCAGATCATCGGGAAAGTATGCCTGAGCCAACGTGCCGTTGGCACCGTCCAAACGCTGCGAAGTGAAATCAAGCGAATCAAGTTGATTTGGTAGAGAAGTCCGTGTGAAGTTAACATCGATCACATCGCTCCATACATCCAGCGCTCGTTCGATCGTTGTCTCGAAAACCTCTTGCGCCAAACCATCAGGGCCATTGCCGATGTAATAATTCAAATCAGCAGAGCCCTGCCCTGGTCCGTCCCACCCCAAACTTGCCGCCAAACATTGACGCTGTTCGAGTGCTTCGGTGGTCAACTGACGACGACGTGTTTTTGGGTGCATTCTTTCCACCCGTGCATGTGCTGGGAACGATTCAACCTTGTACAACTCCATCTGAGTCGCACCTCAGACTAGAGTTCTCAGCCTGTTTTGGCAATTCGCATCATTCATGTTTTCACCAAAAACAATCTCCTTCTGCTAAACACCTGGAATTCACACCAGGCTAAAGATCAAAAACAGCAACCACTAGAACTGCAACACAGTTCGGAAACGCTGGCCGAATTGGGCCAAGTCTTGGATATCCACGTCGCCATCGCCGTCAAAGTCGTCGGCTCCGTTAAAGGCCGGGTCGGCCGACGTTCGCCGGAACGTGCCGCCGAATCCAGCCAAGTCCTGAATGTCAACGTCACGGTCAGCGTCTTTGTCACCAAACAGGCGGAAGAATCCATCCGCAGCCTCGTCGCCGTAAACAAAGTCATCTCCGCCGCTTCCGTCAGCATTGCCATCCAACTGATGTCTGCCGAAAGAGACACGCAAAGCGTCAATCGTCAACTCGTAGTTACCATCGTTCAGCGACGCACTCAAGCTACCGCGAGGTGTCGTTTCATCACCAGAGAACTGAAGCGTCACGACGGTTCTGCCCGAATCATTGGATACCGTTTCAATCAAAGAAACACTGGCTCCCGTCGCACGATTGATGATCTCAAACACCGATCCTGCCGCATCGTCGATATCAACCACGGTCGTAAAAGTAATCTGCACTTCATCCAAGAATGAACGCTGTACATCACCACCATTGATCACAACACTCTGAACTTGCGGAGCCTCGATCACCGTCCCGATCACTTCAGTCGCTTCGTAGGTAACCTTCCAGCTAAAGTCCTCCGGCAACAACGGCAAGCTCTGCGAATCAAAGGTCCCATCGATACCGGCGTTGGCAGTCAACAGTACAAAGGAATCACCAACCTGCGGCACAAAACCGTTGATCAATTCGACTCTTAACTCGCCACCGAGCGTCGCCGAGCCAGTGTGAATGATGTTGTCATTACTGCCAGCGGTTAATCCGCCCAGTTCCACGATCACCTGGGCCGTCGAACCGTAAACGCCACTGCCATTGATGACGGTTGCAGGACTGAACCCTGGGCTGTAGGTGCCCGTCAGGTTGTGATTGCTAAGGCTACCCACGCCTCTGTAGTAACCCGGCAGCGTGATTGGATTCGCCAAGCTTTCGCCTGTGATGTTGCCGTTGACTAACGTCAGCAGAGCAATGTCGTCAGGCGAGTCCAGCGTTCCAAAACCGGTCACGTTGTTACCAAAGTCGACTAAGAACCCGTTGGCACCCAGCAGGGTTCCTGCCAAGGTCGCGTTGCCCAAGTTAGTCAACGATCCCAGTACGACTTGGTTGGAATCTAGCAAGGTCACATTAAAGGCGTTGACGTGAATTTCGCCGTCAGTGGTGAATCCGGCTTCCGACGTTGCGTCACCGATCGTCAGATCCCCCGTTGCCGTGATCACACTGCTGGTTTCACCCGCGAACCTAGCGTCAATGGTTCCACTGCCCGTCAAAGTCTCGGCATTGCCCAGCGAGAGCAAGTTACTTGAAACGATCGATCCGCCATTGATCTCAGTCACCGCTGGAAGGTCAACGGGTTGGTCGCTTCGCAGCGTCAAGGTTTCGCCATCAATCTTGAGCGTGTTGCTAAAGTCGATGCGGTCGAAGTCCACGATGTCCAGCGGTTCGACACCAGCAAAGTGAACTTGCGTTATCACGTCACCGTTGGAAACCGCAACCGTCGCGTTACCCAAACTCGTATTGTTGGAGATATACGTGGCGTCCAATGACGAATCGCCTCGGAAAATCAAGTGATCGTCTGTGCCATCGCCACCGTTGACCATGATTCCGCTTGGCAGATCAAAGAAGCCTCCCAACGTGAAATCAACAGTCACAGACTCGCTAACCCCACTCGCACCCGCGATATTCAAGAACGTTGTTCTGTCCAAATCGCCCACGAACAAGACCGAACTCGTCGCGTTGTCGATCACTTGCACAAAAGCATCGTCACCAATGTCCGTTCTGCGAATCGTGACATCCGTACTGGACGTAGCCGCAAGGTCAACTGTGTTCGCCAGTGGTTCAACGGTAATCGCAAACGCTTGATCGAGCGTCGCGTCTCCATCGTTGGCCGTCAAAGTAATGATGTGCTGGCCGACATCCGCGATCGTCAACTCGCGATTGGCCAACAACCTGGTTCCATCCGCAGAGAGTTTGAACGGATCGACCGGGTTGATCGAAACCGTCACGGTGTCTCCGACATCGGGATCCAAAACGGTTAGATCGGCGATGACCTGGTCTTCAGTGGCTCCGACACTGACGGTCAAGTTCGACAGCGTCACCGAAGTCGGCGCGTCGTTCTGGCCGGTGATTGTGACACTGACAGTTGCCGTGCTGGAATCGCCAGCTTCGTCCGTGATGGTGTAGGTAAACGTCTCGGTCGCGGTGTCCGTTGCCAACAACAAGTGGTCATAGGCACCGTTCGGATTGTATTCGTATTCACCATCGGCCTGCACCGTCAGCAAGGCTCCCGAAGCCAGCGTGATTTGCTCGCCAACATCTGCCGCTTCGCCGTTGACGGCAGTCACACTGAACTGGCCGTCCAGGTCGCTGTCGTTAGCCAACAAGCCACTGTTGTTGTTGGTATCAAAGATAACCGTCAACACATCGTCTTCGGTCGTCATTGCCGCATCGGCATTCGCGACGGGAGCATCATTGCTGCCGGTGATCGTGATTGTCAAAGCCGACGTATCGGTCAAGTCTCCGTCGCTGACCTGATAGTCAAAGACCTCCGTCACGACTTGGTCTGCAGTCAGAGTTTGAGCTTCGGCGTTCAAGGTGAACGTGTACGAGCCGTCGCTGTTCCAATCCAGCGTTCCATACGTTCCTACAACGTCGACAGCATCGCTCGTTACAAACTCATCGTCCGCGGCAAGCTTAGTTCCCGCGACAGTCAGGTTATCACCATCGACATCGGTATCGTTGGACAACAAGTCGCCCGTGATCGTAGCAACGTCTTCGCCAACCGAAGGCGTTTCATGAATTGCTACGGGTGCGTCGTTTAATCCGCTAACCGTCACAGTCACAATCGCCGTCGATACACCGCCTTGGCCGTCGGAAACCACATAGCCAAAACTATCGTCGAATGTTGCAAGCGCCGCGATTCCGTTTAGCGTTGCCGAAACCGTCGGATCATAAGTCACACTGCCGTCGGCATTCAAACTAACTGCCGCACCGTTTTCGCTTATCGCATCAACACCCGAAACGAACAATGCGTCACCGCCAGCATCCGTATCGTTACCAACCAAGTTCACAAGCGTGACCACAGCGTCTTCGTTGGTCGCCGCTGTATCTGCGACCGCAACTGGCGCGGCATTCTCAATTGTTGCATCAACATTCAAAACCGTTTCTTTGCCAGGATCGGCCGGATCAACCAGCGTAATCGTGGCAACATAGCTTCCGCTGGTGGCGTAAATATGGTCGACGTCGATTTCACCCGCGGAAACTGTGCCAGACGCGAGTGCTGAGCCATCGCCCCAGTCAATCGTGAAGGTATGAGTATTGATATCAGTGGAGTCAGCATCAAACACATCGACCAGCAGGCTTGCCAGCGAACCTTCCACACCTTGGATCGCGTTGGCCGCAACCGTTGGCGCGGCGTTGTTGATCACAATGGTTACCCCAGGCGTCGCATCGCGAACAAACGAGGTTTCCAGAGTAATGTCAGTTACTTCTGCATTGATTGTGTAACTGCCATCAGTCGTCGGTGCAAACTGCAGCGTGCTGCCTTCGAAAGTCGTGTCGTTTCCGCCGAACGTGACCGTCCACTCGACCGTACGCGTAGTTTGTTCATCAAGCTCGCCCAAGCCAGCCAAGCTAAACGTCAACAAATCACCCTCTTGTGCAGGCTCCGTTGGCGCTACGATGGTTACAACCGAAGCCGCGTCGATCGTAAAGGACTCAACGGTTGTTTCACTCAACCGCATCGTTTCGACACCATTCGTCTGGAAAATGTCCTCGATGGTTAGCGTTGCAGTATAAGCCCCAGCTGCCAATGGCACGAAGCTCAGATCTGCCTCGTTGCCAGAAGCGGCAGTTTGGCCATTGTGCTGAACGTCCCAGACGTAGGTTCGCTGGACCGAATCCAGGTTACCACGCAGCGAGCCGACAGGCGCGACTGGCACCGATGGTGCCGAAGTCAGATTGACGATGGAACCCTCAATCGTGTTGGCCGCAGCCGCTGAACCGTCTTCGGTTGGGTTGACGGTTATCGCCGCCAACGGGTCGATGTCAAACGTTTCTTCTCGAGTAACACTGTCTCCATCTTCATCAGTCACGGTCAAGCTAACCTTGTACTGGCCAGCGAACTGCGGTGTGAATGTAAATTCATCGTCGCTTCCGGTCAGAACCGGTTGGCCATTGTTGCTTTCAACCTGCCACAGGTAGATGCGACGATCCAAGACGCCCGCATCCTCGACCGCATTGGCATCGAAGGACAACGGAACACCAATCTCAAGTGTTGGCGAACCAGAAAATTCTTCGCTCGCCAACAAAGTGCTGCTAGCGTCAGAGGAACTGCTGCCACTTGTTGCGTTCAAATCGTCAAGCGTTGGTGCGACGTTGGCGACGGTGAATTCGGTCACCGACCGATCCAGTCCGCCATCTTTGTCGCGTGCCGTTACCGTTAGTTCGTAATCACCGTTGTCAACAAACACATACCTGCTGCGAAGCAGTGCTGGGACATCATTCGTGATGACCACTGTGCTCTCAATCGCATGATGATTGTTGATGCTACGGTCCTGAGGCAATTCGCTAGCATCGTTTTCAAAGTCCAACCAGACTCGCAGGTTTGTATCGTCCGCATCAATCTGGCCAACTCTTGCCGCAAGAATTTCAGCAGGCGTAAGGACTCGATCCCAGATTGCAAAATCGTCAAGCGAACCATAAAGGGCTTGCGAGGAATTGAAACCGCCACCGACAGAATCTTGGTCCTGGCCAAGGAACAGGCCGCCGGGAACGACATTGATTACTCCAGACGACAGCGTGTTGGTTCCTTGCGAAACGCCATCGACGAACAACTCATAAGAGTCTCCTGTCAACGTACGCGTCACAGCAAAGTGTCGATACACTCCATCATTTGCTGGCGACGCCAGAGTCCAATTCGCTTCTTGTGCACCACGTGTCACACGAACGGTCGTTGGATTGATCAACCATACCGAAAACTCATTTGATGCCGCGCCACCGCCAGACGCTCCACTGATAATCGGTTGTAACCCACCAGCATGCTCGGTCTGCAGCCAGAACGCCGTCGTTAGATCACCGGCACCGTCCAGAACCGTATGCGGAAGTTCGACTTGGCTATTGTTAAATTCAACTGATTGCTGTGCTGTGGCAGTATCGTCCGTCCACTGGATTGGCCGACCACCGGTAAGTTCAACCTGGTCGATTTCACCATTGAAGAACTGTTGTTCCCCATTGAAGCTACCAATGATTGCGGACGTTTGAATGGCACTGCCGAATGCTCCTGAGCCACCAATACTACCGACACTTAACCCATCAACGAACAGCTCACCGCTTTTGTCAGCGTTGTAATCCAGCCGCACGTCGTACCAGCGGTCGGCCTCGATTGTCGTGTGCCCGAATGCCGTACCGGAACCCAAACGGCCAAACAACTGATCACCGTCTAGTTGGATATAGACTCGATTGGCACCCGGTACACCTGCATTCGAGAACAGATAGCCAATTCCGGTGTGATCAGCATCGCGACTAAACCGCAGTGAAACAGATCCGCCTGTTGGGCTCAGCACAGTGTTTGGCAGACTGACGTAGTCGCCGTCACCATCAAGTTGCAGTACGCCCTCTGAGATTGAAGCGTCGCCGCGAAGCGTACCGTTACGACTTGACGATGTGTCCGCAACCGTTCCGCCGTCGAATAGATAAGTCGAAACGGTTGGTGCCTTTGCATCGCGACCATACTGACTGCGGTCTTCGGCAAACTCGCCTGCGCCCTCATCAAACGGCAGGTACAACTGCAGATTGCTATCTGACGTGTCGACGTTGCCAGCGTAGATTTCGCCAATGTCACTGGCCGATAAAGAACGATTCCAGATTGTGAATTCGTCCAGTGCTCCACTCAGGAATTGAGTCGAGTTGAATGGACCATTGGCAGCCGAGACGATTTGTCCAACGACAAGGTTTCCTGGGGCGACCTCTAATGGTACTTGAGCGTCTAAATTTATGTTGCGGGTGCCTTGGGAAACACCATCGATGAACAATTCATGCGTTCCCGCCTGAAGGTTTCTCGTAATCGCAATGTGATGGTATTGGCCATCAGCAAGATTTGGAATACCGAACCAGTCAGATGTGTATTCTTGCGCGTCACCACCGTCGTGAATCCTTAAGAAAGTTCCACTGACCGCCACCACAAACTGATGCGATTCTTGATCGCTTGCGGCACTGAATACACCTTGCAAATCGGACGAGTCTTTCTTCAACCAGAACGTTGTCGTCAGGTTCGTGGCACCATCGAGCACTTCGTTGGAAAGCTCCAGCACATCATTGTCAAATTCAGCCGCATGGTGAATCAGGCTGGTCGTTTGCCCAGACGGGTCGGTAATTTCAGCGGTCACTACCAAACTTGGCACATCGGCCAATCCCGGATCGGTGACAACAAGGTTGCCGTTGCTAGATCCATCAATCAATATTTCACGGGAGAGGTCGGTGGTTCCCAAATTCGGACCGATGGTGATCGCTTGGCCTTCGGTGATTCCGCTAAGAACACTCGGCACTGTGGCTTCAGGATTCACATTGGCTCCAAAGACAGGAACGCCAACGTTTTCGACAACCACCGATGTGACGCCATTATCTACCAGCGTTTCACTGACCGTGTCGGTATCAGTCGCCCAAGTCAAATTTGTTCCAACAAGCGGAATGTCAAGAGCCGTGAGTGCAACTACTTCGACGTTGTCCAGCAGGACTGTGTTGTCCGCGACACCACCAGGATGTTCAAACCGCAAGACCATCGTTTCATCGGTGGCAACAATCACATCGCTCTGAACAGCATTCCAAACCGGCGTACGCGTTACATCATGAGTAGCAACAATCTCCTGGCCACCAAATGTGACGCGCAATCGTGCAACCGCGTTGCTTACGTATCCTCTTTCGTTTTCCAAGAATCGAACTTGGTACTGCTCGCCGGGTACGAGGCCCGTAATCGTTTGTTCAATGAACTGTTTTGAGCCCGGATTTTGGATGAATCCAACCTGGCTCCCATCCGGAGCAGGTAATCCATTCAACCATGCCGTCGCCAGTGGATTAGTTGGATCATCATTCCAAAGCGGTTGCTGGCTAATTTGTCCTGGGTTCAAGATCGTCAGCGTGCCAATGTCGGCTTGCGACACGGTGCCTTGACCGTAACGCACTGTCAGAGCTCCAGCACCGACATTGTTGTAATAACCGATGGCGATCCGGTACACACCTGCTTGCAAATTGACGGTGCCCACACGATTTTGCGTAGGATGGTTGCCGCCATTGTTGACGACAATATCGGATGCTTCGAACACACCGTCTTGATCCAAGTCAATATAAATCAGGCTTCCGTCGTCACTGCTGGTTCCAAAGGTGATATCGCCAGCTTCTAACTCAGCACCCGAACCGGCTTCTCCAATGGTGATGTAGCCCTGAATGATGGCAGCGGTGAAGTTCCCGCCCGCACTTCCGTTGACACTGTCAATAGCTCCGGTGCTCGGCCAATCCACGACCGTGTTTAGCTTGTTGGTCACAACTGGCGACTGAGTTGCCGGATTCAACAGGCTGGACGTATTGGTCGGGTTTGGATCGATGCTCGCATCGGTGAATGGAGCGGCACTGGTAGTGGAATACCAATTGATTGTTAGGCCATTCTCACGGCCTACTCCAGTCGAGGTGTCTGAGTTCGTGTCATTCCAAAACGGAATGCTCGAGTAGAATGTGTTGTTGATAACCGGTGTTTCTTCAAAACTGGCATTGCCCAGCGGAGTTTGGTAGGCAAGCTCACCAAGAGACTGGACTGCCGATCCAGAGCCTTCGTTCAACTCCCAAAACGCGACTTGTCCAGCACCAATTGTTTGCAGTGATGCCGTCGTCGCCGTGGCCAGTTCTGCTGAAGTTAAGGCCCGGTTCCACACTCCTACTTCACTTAGATTGCCATCGAAGAATTCCGAACCGAAGGTCCTGCCAATCGCAAAGTTCGACGTACCTACAATATCCAAACCTGCAGCGGACGCCGAATTCACATTGATACCATCTACAAACAACCTTCGGTTCGTTCCATCGAAAGTGGCTGCGACATGGTGCCAGTTTCCGTCGGTAAGGTTTATCCCGTGATTGCTTAGCAAATCGGGGCCTGAGATTTCAAAATCATTTGCCCACCAGAAATTCAACAAGCCACCATCGGCAGTCGTCCTTATGCCAAGGGCTTGGTTTGTAGCCCCATAGTTGCCCCAGCCGATGATCCCACCGAGGTGGTTGGTGTCGGGCTTGATCCACGCTGACAACGTGTAATTTGAGTTTCCAACCGGCAGGCCTTCGATCGGCTGATTGCTCGTCAGCACAGAATCCGTTCCGTTGAAATCTATCGATGTACGTGTGCGAGTGATATCGATTGAATCGCCTTCGTTGGCGATCAAGTTCGTGTTCTCTGCAAGGCCTTCTACTGGCAGATACAGCGTTTCCAAGTTGGTCAAAGATTCAAGAATCGCTTGGTTGCTTTCCAGGAATGGATTGATGTTTGTGTCGCGTAGATCCAGATAACGCAAATGCTCCATCGTGGCAATGATTGATATCGCAGAGTCATCAATCGATGTTCCTCTCAGATCAAGCGTCTCTAAATACCTGGCATTTTCAAGAATAGAAATGTCGTTGATCTCTGGAGAGTGCGCGATGAATCGGTCCAACGAAGCAATGTCGCCCTCTGTAATCGATTCATGGATCGTCGGGCGCCCCGATGGTGTGAAGGTCACCCGTTGACCAAGCGAGTTCGCGACAGCCGCGCGCAATTCAGGCTCCAGCCCCAATTCGGACGAGACGAGCGAAACGTCGTCAATAAACCAGTCGTCATAGACCCGTGTGAAGTTCCACCATGGGTGAGGAAATGAGTCGCCCGTCGAAACAAATCGGAATTGGAACGTCGATGTCAGTGCATCCTCAGGTAATACGATACTGACTTGTTGAAATTCGGTCATATCAGGACCGCTACCCAGGTGCCGATTCAATTCGACCCACAAGGCGGATTCGTCGGGACGATACTGAAGAATTAGATCGTCGCCAGCCTCTGGTGAATCATCGTTTCCGGTCCGCTGGAACGAGTACTGCAATATGGTTTCTCGCGACACGGACAGGTCAACTGGATCTGCCGTCAGGACGTCGCTGCCATCCAGGTTGGCTGCTCGGTGCCCGCTGGGTTCGTTGATACCTCGGGTTGTCACGCGTGCACCCGACGCCGCCCAAATGGGGCCGAATTGCGACGACTCGAATGCGTCTGCCAGCTTTGTAACGTCGTACTCTGTGGTGATCACAATCGGATCAAGCTCGCGCAGGTCGTTCCCAAAGGACAGCTCACCTACCGGCACATCGCCGACGAGCGAATCGGCAGAGTCTTCGTCAATGACCTCGATAGCTTCTGCGGTAATCTGATCCGCTCCGCTACCACCAAAGATACGATCAAGCTGATGATTACCTACGATCGTGTCGTCCCCGTCACCGCCGTAAATCTCGTCGCGATCAGGGCTTCCATCCGTTTCGATGATCTGTTGTTGACCGCGAATCGGCGCACTCACATCGACTTCGAATGGGGTCTCCGTCGCGATCGATTCAAAGTCAGCAGTTTGGTAGAATCGAATCGCAGCGATTTCGCCTTGGAACGGACCGAAACCGCTAAGCCCCGTTCCACCACCATGAGTTCCTTCCACTCTTCCAATTCCCGACTGATCTGTACCTGCCCAGTCGTTCAATCCAGGGGCATCGATCGGGGATCCGACAGCAACTCCGTCGATGAACAGTTGCAACTGATTGTTGGCACGATCAAATGTTGCGACAGCATGTACAAACTCAGATGTCTGCGTGAGCACTTCACTGCGAAGCTCGAAGTGCAATCCGGCGTTCTGCTGAATAGCGTACAGGACACGGTAACCTCCAGTAGCTTGTTCGATATTGATCGATATCCCACTACCGGTACCACCGGTCTCAAACAAGACCTCGTTGCCGGTCAAATCGCTGGGGCGGAACCATACCTCCCAAGCCCCGGAATCCAAACTTGGATCACCGGCAAGTCCTTGCAAAGACGTGAAGCTGCCACCACCGGTTCCGTCGAACAGGTAGGCCTGAGAAACGCCACGGTTGCTTTGAACGTTGGTTACCAATGTCGCGCCAGTCAATGTCGATTGGAAAGGCCCACCATCCCAGACTAAGTCCGTCGATTGTGCTGCGTCAAAGTCCAATACAGGTGCTGGAGCGTCAGAGTACACACGCAAGTAGTAGGTGCCTGCCGTGATGGTTCGCAAATCAATATTGGCGCGATTGGTGATCAACTGCAGCCCATTTTCGTCCAGCAAGTCGGCTTTTGTGTCACCCGACAGGCGAATCACGTCGCCTTCTATGCCGTCGCCAAGCGTCGTGAATCGGAACCAACGTTCTCCAGAAGCGTCGATGGTGAATGGGTCGCCAGCGTCATCAAAGATCGACGATCGCCCCGTTCCGCGATCGGTGATGAACGATCCACTGCCGGCTACACTGAAGTTCTCCAGGGAATCGAATCCGATTTCTTGGATTCGGTTCGGGTCACCACCACCATTGACTGTGAACACCACCCCACTGCGGCCATGTGATTCGATCAAAAGATCGTCAAATCCATCACCTGTCACATCTTGCGATGGAATCGACCCGATCGCACTGAGCGTTGTCTGCGGCAATTCTTGGACGGTCAAGGTAAGATCAAACAGCAAGTCATTGGTTAACGCGGCGTCGAAGGCAAAGCCCAATCGCAATCCATCTCGGAAAGCGCTGATTGGGAATTCTGCCAGTGCCGAAGACTGGAGTTCAGCGTTGAGCTGGAGAACGAGGTTGTCGATCGCGCTAATTAGGCTTGCCGCCGCTGGAATCTCTACATCAATCAACGTCTCGACAGCAAATCCTTCTGGGCGGGAAAAGGTTGTGTCGCCAATGACACTTTGGACTGCTTGGATCCCTTGCAATGAAATCGTATACGTCGCAGTTGCGGGCTCATTGATTCTGATAGCAGCGTCACTTGTGCCAACTACTGTGACCGCCAACGGTTCCGGCAAAATCGATTTTGCGTTGCCAATGAAGGGAATCCTAAACCCGCTTTCGATCGTTGTGTCCAGTTCGATTCCTTCCAAGACAACGTCAGCGTCGGATCGAACGATTGTCGTGCCAAGGTCGTCTAAGATCGAAGAAAAGACGTAAATCCGTCCTTCATCATGGACAGCCAAATCGCCTCTTCCATCGACTAGCCAATCACCACCAGTGAAATCAAGCGGTGTGTTGCTGAATTCGGAAATGCTGACATCCGGACCACCTTGCAAAATCTGGCTTGGGTCCAGGTTTCCCAACGCGATGTTTACGCGACCGCCATTTCGATAGCCGAAATCATCAAGCCCGTCATTGTTAAGGTCGCCCAAAGCTTGCGGATTGATGGTGTCGTCGAAAACAAGCGACTGGTTGATCGTGAATGCAAGATCCGAAAAATTGTTGTCGCTAGGCCCAACGGTTGACGTGCCAGTTCGAGTTAGATCTTCAAACGCAAACACCGTTGAGTTGTTTCTGATGAAGGCGAGCATTTGATCCAATTCGCCAAGGTTTCCATCGCTGTTGGAGAACATCGGAGCGTTTTGAGTTGGACCGTAGTACAAAGCAGGGTTAGCAAGGAAATCTGAAACAGTACCATTTGGGATCAGGTAGAACGAGTATTCCCGCCCTGCAATCAGCGGCACGGTCGCGGTTGCTCCGGGGTTCACTAGCGAATCATCAAAGATCAACTGGCCACTACTGATTGCTTGGACAGCGTACGCTTGTTTTTCGGTGACCGGATTTGCGGTCACAAGCGAAGTGTCGAAGACACCAAAACTGTACTGAAAACCGCCATTGTCTTGGCCAATCGTAAACTCAAGGTCCACAGTCGTTCCGACCGCTCCGGCGACTGTGAATGCACCAACGGTACTCTCGAATGTCGACGACTCGCTAGCAGTTGCACCGAAATTGATTGAATTGAGGAAATTCTGCAGGGCAGATGAATTGACGTCATTGATCGTTACCACATCCGTGTCAATTAGCAGGTGCCCGTCAACATTCAAACTTCGTGTATCAGCGACGATGATGTCATCCGTTCCATCGCCATCGACATCCCCACCAACTTCGATCGATATTCCATTTCGATCGTTGATGCCAAGATCGGTTGTGGAAAGTGTGTGAAGCGATGAGAAAGCGTCAACGGCAAACGTACTACTGTCGAGTTGGGGCAATCCGTCAGTGATGTCATGTCCTGAGAAAACATAGCCCACTACATCAGGATCATAACGCCATAGTTCTTGATCATCTGCTTGTTTGACATAGAGAGATTCTGATGTTGTGACCAAAGCTTCTGGGTTTTCCGGCGCTAGTCCCGCGTCGGCTGCGACCAAAACAATGTCGACACCATCGTATCGCCACAGGTCGCCATCTTTGCCAAAGACCAGTTCGCCTTTGAAATTGCGTAGATTATACGGATCATCGATACCTATTCCGTCGCGGTCAACCACGCGAGACACCGTGGTGTCACCAGCACGCAAACGCCAGAGCTGGCGACCTTCTGGGCCACCGACGGCGGTGAAGTAAAGCGCATCGCCGACCACCGTCAGATCCTCAGGAAGGGAACTAGACAGCCCTGGCAAAATGTCGATCGGCGTCGCAATAGGAGTGGTATCCAGATCGGTCACACGCCACAGCTCAACTCCCGTTGCATCGTTACCTGGTGCGCTTTCACCACGCAGAATCAACTCACTTTCACCAGTCGACGGGTTGAATATATGGAACGCACCATCATCGCCAGCAACCGGCTCGAACGCCGGACTATGTCCCGCCTGAACCTCAGTAAGCGTAACGCTCTGAACACGCGGGCTAAGTGCGTTATGCAATTGAGGATCAAAATACTGATACTCAATTTCAAATCCGGCTTGGGTAGCGTTGTGGAGCGCACGAACTTCCAAGTCACTCAGCGCACGGTCATAGATATAAACTTCATCAATAAACTGTGCGAATTGTTGATTAGTTCCGAAGCGATTCCCAATCGAAAACACATTACTTTCGGCTTGGCGGTCACTATCACCAACGTAAAATCCATCAACAAAGAACTCGGTAATCCCGTTGCGACCGATCGCTGTTATCTGATGCCATTCATCTCCCCATGCTGTAATAGGAACATTGTATCCGGAGTCTCTAAAGTTTGGTGACGAACTATTATCCCAGAATCCTAGGTCTGTGCTGTTGCTCTGGATAATCACATGGTGATCAGTGCCTTGTCCCCGAAAGAGTGTGTTGAAGTCTGGAGAATCGACGACGCCCTTGACCCACGCTGACACCGTAAACTCATCACCAGTTTCCACACCGCTTGCGCCAATTGTCACCACTGAGCTGGTGCTATGGAATTCGGCGGCGTTCCCACTAATTCCTGCTGCGGCGGAAGAGACTCCGAAGATGGAGCCAGCGTCATTCTGATTGCCGGAAGAGTCTTCGCCTAAGTTAGAAGAATCAAAGCTGTAGTGAACAATCGCGCCCGTTGGTGCTCCGGTTTGCCAAGAGACAGAATTGCCATTTTGTTGATCGATCCTAGCATTCACTGCCTTGAATCCCTCAGCAAAACTATTGTCGCTTATAAACGTGCCAGCTGCCGCATCATAAAGCCCTTCCGATGAACTCAGGTAAGGCACTTCGATTCCATTGTTGTCAATAAACGTTCCCATCTGAAAGCTGTTAGGAGAAAACTGAGAAAAGGAGTTTTGCTCGACAAATGTATCGCCCACAAGCTTGCTCAGTTTGATGATCGAATTCGTCTGACCTGGTGCATTCGTTTGCGTGGCAACCCAAATCTCTCCGTTCGCCACGGTACCGGCAACGATCTGGTCATTGAAGTTATCGACCTCAACCGCTCCCTCAGGCGAAAGTTCATACACGGTGCCGGCCGTCGAAATTTCGAGGTTGTCGTGATACGACTCTGTTCCTGAGACATCAAAAGCAACAGGCCCAAAAGTAACTGCCGTTTGGCCACTGATCAGTTCGGACTCGGTAATGCTATTGAATCCATCTCCCCTCAGCGTATAGGTCACCTCGATCGCGGGCGGTGATTGAATGATGTCGGTAACAATCACTTCAATCGTCATTGCACCAGTCGGAGTGCCGGACAGACTGGTGCCGAACCCAGCAGTCGAACTTGGAGAGTTTGGAGTAAAGAATTCATTGTTGGCCCCATTCGATTTGTTTGTCGAAACACGGTACTCCGACAAAAACTGACCCGTCGTTGAGAACAAAGCAAGACCCGCAGTCGATGTTGCGAAACCTGCTGTTGCGATCGGATAATTGAATCCAAAATCAACCGACACGCTATCTCCCACGGCGCTCAGTGAAGCACCCTCGTTCCACCTGAATCCAGCAGTCCCCGTCCCTGCGTTGATGTGTAACTGACCGGTGGTAGTGTCGACGATCGGCGCATTGTTGGCCTGGCTGAATATGTCGACAAAATCATAGGACTCCGGAAAATTATTGGACGAATACTCATCTAGAATCCCACTGTCGTTGTGGAGTGCGTAAACACTCTGTCCATCAATCAACAAGATGTCGTCTCGAAAATCCAACGCGGATGCATCCAATTCATTTTCAGCATTGGGCCCGATCTGGATCAATTCGATGACCGCGTCGGCTCTGGCATTCAGAGTTCCCGATGTGGTGCTCGATGAGATCAATAGATCTGCGTTGCCATCTGTGTCGTATTGCAGCACCGATGCGGAGACATCCAGAGTTGAAAGTTGCGCATTGCTGAGCGTAAATTCGCGACTATTAAAGTTGTTACCAGTGGTACGAAGTGTGTCGGCGAAGTTTTCGTCCCAGACCGATGGCCATGGCGTTGTTGTTGAACTTGAAAGATCCGCTGTCGATCCACCGAATATAACGCGAACATTTGTGCGCCCTGAATCATTTTGAATGAATACAAGGTCAGATACTCCGTCCGCATTGATGTCTCCAAAGCTTTCAATGGGTCGGCCCAACGCATCGTGATGGATTGTTGCGTCAGCCAGAGTGTCAAGTTCTAGCAAATTGTCGAACTCAATCGGCCCCCACACCAGATAGCTAAAGTTCTCGCTACTGGCAATGAAATCGTCTTCGCCGTCTGCGTTAAAGTCACCAACATTGACAACCGCCGACAACGGACCGTCGCCATTCGCCCTGACACCATAGGCTTCTCTGTCGACTTGGTCGATCACCACCTGAGTTTGATCAGTGGAGAGAGTCACACCGTTCCGCTCTTCTACAAGACTCAAGAAGGGGCGAGCCAAGTCATGCTGGTAGACCTCGGGCTGAAAATCGAAGAAACCCGGGAATTGGAAGATTGCTGGCTGTGCTGGCATCGATGGAAAGGCGTTGTCTGCGGTAGCCGGATCCTGCTGATTACCAAAGATTCGATCCGCGCCACCGCCGCCAAATAATTCGTCGTTACCAATTCCACCAACAATCAAGTCATCGCCGGGACCGCCCGAGATGGAGTCATCGTACGGCGTTCCAAACAACGCATCATCACCGAAACCGCCATCAACCAAAATGCGCTCGGTGGCACCCTGTTCTTGAGTCCCACGTTGGATACCCCATTCCTCGAACAGCCCAGCGTCGATCGACGTGTCCAAAGCAACAGGAGTGCCAGGATCCGTTAGCGTTGCATGTTCGCCAGGGATGATCGGTAAAAACTGAAACGGACCGGATTCGGGTGCATCCAAATGCAGCACATCATCACCAGCGCGAAGGTCAAACTGTATGTCTTCAATATCGCGAGTCTGGAAGTACGCATATTGCTGTTGGTAGATTGTTGGTTCGCCACTGGCAGACCCGTCGTCAACACCATTTTCATTGGTGTCCACAAAATCAGTTCGCCATTCTTGTTCGCCAATGTCCCAAACAAGGCTCGTGAATTCGTAGCGATGCAGTCCAGTGTTGTATCGCAATGCCGCATAATCGGGCACTTCAAAGCCGCGACGATCAAAGTCGCCACCTAGGTACAGAACCCGGTCTTCGTCTTCGCCACCAATCAGTTGGTCACTGAAGGTCGGCAGATACGTTTCCGTTGCAGGATCAAAGTTGGTGTTCGGCTGATTGCCAAGCAACGGCAAATCATCGGGAATGATCTGGAACGTGTCATCACCAGGACCACCAAACAACAAGTCGCTTGCCTGACGGTCGTTTCCACCAGTGATCA
>CAYNNP010000125.1:0-12507 GCA_964398215.1 uncultured Pirellulaceae bacterium
CGCATGGGGCTATATGCTGTCGCTGCTTCGCAGCTGGTTTTCTGGTTGTTGAACATCATCGATCAAACGAAACTCGATACATTTTTTAAAAGCGCAACTCCAAAACGCGTGAGCGAGGGACAATCAATCTTGATTCGGTCCCTCGCTCACGCGTCGGGTTGCCAAAAACCAATGCAGGATAAAAACGCAACTGCAGAACTCACGCGCCCGGTTACCATTCCCTGGAACAATTAGGATGCTAACCGGCATTCGCCCCGCTATATTGGTGGTAATGACTTCAACGTAAGGGCGCAAAATGAAGATTCGACTTACAATCGGGTGCATCGCAATCTTGCTCACGATTGGTTGCCTTGTTCCCCTGTTTTTCGCGGTAAAACGAGCGAGAAAAACAGCACAGGCAATGTCGGATTTGTGACACCTCAAGCAACTTGTTTTGGGGATCCATAACTACCACTCAACTTATAAGTCGATACCGCCCGCCTACTTGGTGGACGATGCGGGACGCCCGATGCATAGCTGGCGCGTCATGCTGTTGCCATTTATCGAGCAACAGGATCTTTTCAATCGCTATGACTTTTCGCGACCCTGGAACAGCCCGCATAATATGGCGTTGGCTGATGAGATGCCCGAAATGTATGCGTTTGCCGGGCAACACTACAAGGGACTAACCACAACGAATTACTTGGCTGTCGTCGGCGACCAAACCGCTTGGCCTGGAGCAGAGGGTCGGCGGTTTCCAGAAATCACCGATGGACTCAACTTCACAATTCTACTGGTCGAGAATCAAGGCGCAAACGTTCATTGGATGGAACCAAGCGATTTGGATTTCAACACGATGTCGTTTCAAATCAATCACCCCGAGGGACTCGGAAGCGTCTTTGATCAACCAGCAATTTCAACCGCTGACGGAGAAGTTTTCCGGATTCGTGAAACGACAGACGAACAACTCCTCCGCGCGATGCTGACCGTCGATGGCGGCGAGAAGATAGAGGACATGAGAGACCGCAAGCTGAAACTGTTACCCAACGGTCGGCGAAGGCAGGATAAACCGAAACCATAGTAGCTCGACTCTCCGAGTCGAGGAAACACGGCTGCGACACCATCCTATCGATTCGTCCTACTCGGTTGCGGCAGCTGGTTTTGGTTGGGTTAACAACGACACCACTACCAGCGTTAGGAATGCGAGTGGGATGGTCACGATTCCCGGTTGGCTGAACGGAGCGATTGCATCTGCTTCCGGTAATCCGTATACCGATTTGTAAGTGTCCGACGACAGCAGGATCCAGCCCAGTGAACTGACCATGCCAACAATCACACTCCAGATGATCCCTTCCTTGGTTGTCTTTTTCCAAAACAGCAGCATCATCAATGCAGGCAAATTCGCGCTCGCCGCGATGCTGAATGCCCAGCCGACCAGATAGCCAACATTCAATTCTTTGAACAGAATGCCAAGTACGATTGCGATCACACCCACGACGATGGCAGCAATCTTGGCAACGCGAACTTGGCTCGTTTCACTGAGCTTCATTCCCATCACGCCGCCCAATAAATCGTGCGCAACCGCGCCACTACTCGCCAAGATCAGTCCGCTGACAGTTCCCAAAACCGTGGTAAACGCGATCGCAGAAATGATCGCAAACAACGTCTCGCTCATACTGCGGGCCAACAGTGGAGCCGACATGTTCGTATCGGTCAAATCCAACGCACCGCTAGTCATCGCCCCCAGCCCCAGATACAGCGTCAGCACATAGAAGAAACCGATGCTGGCGATACCAACAATCGTGCTTTTCCGTGCAGCCGCACCGTCCTTGACCGTGTAGTAGCGGATCAAGATGTGCGGCAGTGATGCCGTTCCGCAAAACAGTGCCAGCATCAGCGACAAGAAATTCAACGAGCCTGTGGCGGCTGTGCCACGAATGCCCGCAAACTTTGGGTGTTCGCCAGGACGAAGCACAGCGGTGCCCTCGGTTTCTTTGGGAAAGTAAACCGTGGTCGAACCGCCATCGCTGTGTTTGATCTTGTCGCTCTTGCGCCACAACACAACTTTGCTGTCTTGGATTGTTGTAAAGAAACTGATGGGACCAACAGGGCCACTTTCGGTCTTGCCGTCCGGTAGTTCCGAAATGTGCCCGATCGGTTTTAGCTGACGCTGGCCTTTATCTTTATCTTTGCCAAGTGGAGCACCGTCAACAAAAGTTCCTTTGGTGGTTTTCGTGATCGATTGGGCTTGGCGAAGAACCACCGAGTCGTCATCGGTGCCAGGTTGAACATGGAACACATCGAATCCAACCGAGTCCGCGTGTTGGACTCGTACGAATTTTGGTCCATCACCCTTGGATCCCGGCGCGTAGTTTTCCCATCCGTCGGCGGCCGCGACAACTGCTTGGCCGCCCGGCAACTTGCCCTCGGCGAGATCCGCTTTACTAACAGGGCCGATGGACTGAAACGCATCGGTGTTGGTTGTGAATCCGCGGCTCAGCAGCATGACCACGAGAATCGCGCTGAAAATCACCAACAATGATCCTTTCAAGAACTGGACCCAAGTTGTTGAAACCATTCCGGCTGTCACAACAATCGTGATCACGACGACACCCACCAGGACAACGCCAACCCAATGCTCGAACCCAAGTAGCGGTGTGATCAGAGAGCCCGCGCCGACCATTTGTGGAATCAGATAAAAGACGCTGACGACCAAGGTGCTGATCCCGGCAGCCGCCTTGATGCCTCGCGAATTGAATTTGGCATCCAATGCATCGGCGAAAGTAAACTTGCCCAATCGCTTCATCGGCTCGGCGATCACGAACAAGGCCACGATCCAACCTGCTAGAAAGCCGATCGAGTACAGAAAACCATCGTAACCGTACGATGCGATCATCCCGCAGATACCAAGAAATGACGCCGCAGATAGATAGTCGCCTGCGAACGCGATCCCGTTGACGAACCAAGGAATCTGTCCATGCGCGGCAAAGTACCCAGCGGACGATTTTGCTTTGCGGCCAAGAAAGAAACTCAAGCCGACCGTGGCGATGACAAAGGTCGCGAATACGGCGACCGCAATACCAGATGCTTCGTAAATCATTCCGAGGCCTCCTGGCTACCAGATGGTTCTGTGTCTGCAGACGCGGTCTTTTCAGTTTTGCACATTGCCCCGTAGACCATTGAAAAGATCAACGCGACGATGATCAGCCCAAAGCCGTAGACGATGGCGAGGTTCAATCCGGCGAATACGGTTTTTTCCATCAGCTTTGCATTGAGTGCATTGATCAGCACAAAACCCAAGTAAATGGCGGTGTAGATTGCAAACAGGAACATGCCGAGCCGCGCGTTGTAATCGCGCTCGGGATTATCGGTCGATGAGTTCATGGGCGGGATCGAAAAGGGATCTGTGGGAATTTCAACGCACATAGGTTAACCAGATTTGCGCGATGGCGTACAGGCTTTCGCCAATCTTCTGGTGCCGAGATCACTTTTTCCGGCCGACGCGTAGTGCTTCGTCTTGCCCCAATTCTTGACGTAACTGGATTCGCCAGAATTCAGGCCGCTTGGTGATGCCCGAAGTCTGGGGACTCCGGCTACGAGGCTGAACCCCAATTCCCAGCGCGCAAACCCGGAAGCGCCAACCGCAATCCATCGTAAGCCAGGTCAATTCCAGCGGGCAAGCGATCGCAAGTCGGCTGATGGTCCAATTCGTGACACATATGGGTAAAGAATGCTTGGCGTGGATTCAGCTTTTCAGTTACTTCAATCGCCTGTTCAACATTGAAGTGCGTGATATGTGGCCGATCGCGTAACGCTCCGACAACAAATGTATCCAAGCCCTGAAGCAGCGCCATGGATGATTCTGGAATATGGCTCGCGTCGGTACAGTATGCGAAATTTCCGATCCGAAATCCCAACACCTCGAATCGAGGACCATGTTTCAAAGGAATCGGAGTCACACCAACACCTAGGACTTCGAATGGCCGTTCATCAATTCGCTCAAACGTCAACTGCGGAATGGCTCCCGGGTGAGTTTGCTCGCGATCGGTGAACGCGTAATCAAAAGACTTTCGTATCCGGGCTTCGACATCCGATCGGCAATATAGCGGAACCGGTTTGCCCAAGCGGAAGGGGAACAGCCGCACATCATCCAGCCCAAAAACATGATCGGCGTGTTCATGCGTATAAGCCACCGCATGCACCAACGGGATCTTTTCGCGCAGCAATTGATGTCGCAGGTCAGGCGAGGTGTCGATCAGCAAGTTGCCCGCCGGCAGCCGAAATAGAATCGAACAGCGAGTCCGATTGTTGCGTGGATCGTCGCTCAGGCAGACTTCGCAATCGCATCCAATCGCCGGAACACCGACACTGGTACCGGTCCCCAAAAAGATCACTTCTGATCGATCATTGAACGGTTGATCGCCAGAATCGGGCTGGCAATCGGTAGCATCGGATGGGCTTGGCGAATCAGTCACGGCAACGATCAGAATGGTGGATTGGCGATAGGCGGCAAGTCAGATGACGCCATGTTGGCGGTTTAGGGCAAGGAAGACACCAAAAAGTATTGAAAAGTCCTCAGAGATTGTCCGCAAACGCTCCAATGCCCCTTGGCTGAAAGTGGGTCATTCTGCGATACTCTCCAGCTTGGAATTAGGACGGCAAGTGCCCATCGAATCAACCGACACCCTTACACAAACACTGAGAATCCTTCAGGAATTTCAATGCTCAAGAATTTCTCTCCCCAATCACTTGGTATCAACGGTCGGCAAAGCGAGCTGATCGAACTTGCCCTGACATACGGATTCAAAGGTCTGGACATCGACATGTACGACATGTTGCGTCGTTCACAGCGTACCAGCGTCGAGCAAGCCGCCAAGTACCTGCGGGCAACGACCCTCAAGATTGGTACGTTCAAACTTGATCTGGATTTTGAAGCCAATGACGAAGCTTTCACCAGCCAAGTCGGCACTTTGCACCCGCTATGCGACCTAGCTGCCGAACTGGGAGCTTCTCGTGCGGTGGTCAACGTTCCAGCCAGCAACGATGTCAGCACGTACCAAGAATTCTTTGACCAAACCAGCAATCGTCTGGTCCAAGTCGCGAGCGTTTTGAAAGACAAGGGAATTGCTCTCGGTGTTGGCTTCCGAGCAGGCAAAGAATTCGACGAAGGCAAGCAGTACCAATTCGTCCGAAATGTCGAAGGCCTACTGGGTCTTGTCCGTTCATCCGCCGGTGTTGGGCTGTTGCTTGATACCTGGGAGTGGGTCGTTGGCGACGGAGCCATGGATCAAATCAGCGAACTGAAAGCGGATGATATCGTTGCGGTTCAGCTTGGTTCAGTTTGCTCTGAAACGGACGTCACCAAAGCGACTAGCTGCGATCGAGTTCTTCCTGAAAAGGAAACTGGATTCAACCACGTGGCGTTGGTCAAGCATCTGGCGTCGGTCGGTTACGAAGGACCAATCAGCCCATCGTCGTCGCCTGCAAAGTACAAGGGCCAGACTCGCGAGAATACCGTCAAAGGCGCTCAGGAAGCTGTCGACGGAATCTACACGGACGCGGAATTGAAAGTCGATCCGTTGCCAATGGATGCGATCGAAGAATTGACGTTCGAGACGACCACGTCAATCTAGTCGCCGGAAAATCAAGTCGACGCCACCAGAATTATCGGTGGCGTTGAAAACCAATCACGATTCGCATGAATTGCTGGCCGGCGTTTTTCGTCGGCCTTTTCTTTTGTACCACGAGTGTCATCCATGCAAGAAACCATCAACGCGGTCGAAGCCGCTGCCAAGGCCGGCGATATCACTGAATCAGCAGTCGAAAACCTGAAAGCTTGGTTGACCGAAGATCGTTACTCGGAGTATCGCGATCAAATCGTCGATCATGTCCAACAAAAAAAATGGCAAGCCCTGGATGATGCTTTCTGGACCATCATTCCATTCGGGACTGGTGGCCGCCGCGGACGGATGTACCCATTTGGGTCCAACGCAATCAATGACCGAACGATCGGCGAGAGCGCTCAGGGCCTAGCGGATTACGTTGTGAATTACGCGGCTGGAAAACAGCAGCTTTCGTGTGCGATCGCCTACGACACGCGCCACAAGTCTCGGCACTTTGCAGAATTGTGCGCTGGCGTCATGGTCGCAGCTGGATTCAAAGTCTATTTTCTGGACGACTACCGCGCCACACCGCAGCTTTCATTCGCCGTTCGCTACAAGAATTGTGATTGCGGAATCATGGTGACCGCCAGCCACAATCCGCCCAGTGATAACGCTGTCAAAGTCTACTGGTCCAGCGGTGCACAGGTCCTGCCGCCGCACGACAAGGCGATCATTGATCGTGTCATGAGTTGCCAAGAAATCAAAGTCACGCCGTTCGACAAAGCACTTGCTGATGGTAATGTCGAAATCGTTACTGCGGAGATCGACGAAGAGTTCCTAAAGGTGTCGTCGGCTTGCGCGTTTCCAGGCCCGCGGGAAGCAAAGATTTTGTACACGCCGCTGCATGGTGTTGGCGCCGAGGCGGTGATTCCGCTGCTGCAAAAAGATGGCTTTACCGACGTTGAAGTTTTCGCACTGCACGAAGAAAAGAGTGGCGATTTCCCAAATGTTCCTGGCAACGTTTCCAATCCCGAGAACCACGCCGTTTTCGAAGCCCCGATTGAATACGCCAGTCAAAACGGGTTCGATGTGATCCTGGCAACGGATCCCGATTGTGACCGACTCGGTGCCGCAGCCCCGCTGACGATTGGCAGCGACCAGTGGGGAATCCTAACCGGCAATCAGATCGGTGCGATCATGGGCGATTACATACTCGGCAAAGCCAAGGCTGCTGGTTCGCTTTCGCCTGACAACTTTGTCGTCACCACGCTGGTAACCACCGGTTTACTGAAACGAATCTGCGATGGCTATGGCGTGCAGTGCGTCGACGACTTGCTGGTTGGTTTCAAACACATTGCATCAGCGATCGATGCCAACGGCGCCGACAAATTTATGTATGGTACCGAAGAATCACACGGTTACTTGGTCGGTCAATATGCTCGTGACAAAGACGGCGCGGTGGCTTGCATGTTGATGAGCGAACTGGTTGCCGAACTGAAATCGCAAGGGCGGACAATTCACGAGTATCTTGCAGACCTTCATTCGCAGCACGGATGCCACGCGGAAGAAACCGTCAGCATCTATATGGAAGGCAGCGAGGGGATGGCGGCAATGAAACGCTTGATGGCGTCTTTTCGCAAAACGCCACCAAAATCGCTTGCGGGAATTGATGTTCGGAAAATGCGAGACTATTCCAACGCAACAACGACCAACGCAGACGGGTCCACCAGCGAATTGGCAGGCCCCACCGGCGATTTGATCATCATGGACTTGGTCGAAGACGGAAACTACGTCGCGGCTCGGCCAAGTGGCACCGAGCCAAAGATCAAACTCTATATGTTCACGCGGCTTTCGCAGGAAGATTCAACCGACGTGCCAGCAGCTCGCGAAAAACTCGCCTCACGACTCAAGGATCTTGAAAAAGACCTGCGGTCCTACGCGGACGCAAATTGCTGAATCGTCGTAATCTGCCCCACCGAGACAAACACCATGCAAAACTTTGAGTCCTTTCGTGCGACCTTCGACGATGGGGTTGCAGAAGGCGATCGATTCTTGGCGCTGATGACTGAGATTTCTCCGGCTCGCTCCGATCACTGTTCACAGTTTTCGTCGCCTGACAAAATGAAACCAATCTTTGACTATTTGGTAACACGGTCGCAGCGATATGCGTACCCGTATGTCGAGGGCTTTTTGTCTCGCGTGATCAAACCCGAAGAATTCGATGCAAAAATCATTACGCTTTGGGGCGCAGACGAATTCATCGAAAACCAATCACAGTACGCTCCGGTCTGTGAGTTCACCGACGATCTGCAAATCGTTCAGTTTGGCTATGTCACAGGAGATGGTGATGCTTGGTGTCTGGACCTAAAGAACCAAGAAATCATTTGCATCTCGCCGGCGGCAGATGGCAGTAGCGACGATGCTGCTCGACGTGACAAGTACGGTGTCTTTCCAGCGTTTGATTACTTGACGTCATACCTGCGAACGGATGCCGAGCGCCGCGGTTGGTTGCCGCGATAGCAGTATTTAGAGCGCGACTATGGTTACTTGGCCATCGTTTCGAGTGCTTCCTCGAGCCAAGTTTCGCGTTTGAACATCTGGCGGCGAAGTTCTGCGTGCTTGCGTTCAACTCGTTGTTGCAGCGTGCGAATCTCATGCGAAAGATCGATTTGAACTTCGCCATTTTCATCTGCCAACCGATGAATGTAGCTTACCAGCCAATGTGCATGACGAGCGATCAAATCATCCTCTGCGCTAACAAACATTTGACTCGCACCCGGATCGCCTTGTCGTGACGCACGTCCAATCAGCTGCCGGTCTACTCTGGCTGAGTAATCAGGATCACTGACAATGACATACAGGCCGCCGAGTTCACGAACACCTTCACCAAGTTTGATATCGGTGCCTCGCCCCGCCATATTCGTGGCAATCGTGATCGCTCCAGCCTTGCCGCTTTCAGCGACCAAATCGGCTTCGTCAGCGTCCTGTTTGCCATTGAGCACTTGGACCGGCAGGTCACTTATCAGCGATGCGATCAATTCGCTTTTATCAATCGTGCGAGTCCCAACCAAGATCGGCTGGCCAGTTTCGTGAAGCTGGCGGACTGTATCGGCGATCGCAGCGAGTTTCGATTGATTGGTGTCAAAACACCGCATGGGTTCGGTAAGTCGCGGGCACGGCTTGTTGGTTGGGATCACGGCGACTGGCAGCCGATAGACACGGCGGAGCTCACGTTGGGCGTCGGCTGCCGTTCCTGTCATACCGCAAAGATTTGCATACAGCCGAAAGTACTGCTGGCGTGAGATACGGGCGACGGATGAATTTTCATCCGAGATAGTAACGTTCTCTTTCGCTTCTACGGCCTGATGTAATCCTTCGCTCCAACTGCGGTCCTCGAAGATACGGCCCGTGCTAGAGTCAACCATTCGGACTTTGTCATCACGGATGATGTACTGCTCGTCTACGGAAAAGAAGTTCTGGGCGATGATTGCCTGTTCAACGTACTTTGGCCATGCGCGGGACAGTTGTCCTCGTACGCCTTGGGTCAGAGCTGCGTCGATGCGATCGGCACCCGACTGGGTTAGCGACACGGTCCGAGTCGCTGGATTGATGACGTAGTCTTGCTGGCGATCAAGCTCACTTGCGATTGCTTTGGCGGTCAAGAACGGTAGCGGTGCGGGATGCGGGCGATCAATCGATGATGACAATACCAGCGGTGTGGTTGCGTCATCGATCATCACACTGTCAGCTTCATCGACGATGGCACAAAAGCGATCACGCTGCATCTGAGGCGTCGTTTTCGTTTCTCTGTTGTGGTAGTTTCGCCGCAAACGCTGACCGAGCTTTGGTTTTTGTTCATTGATCAACGTCAGCTGGTCGCGCAAGTAGTCAAAACCAAACTCGTAGCCAGGCCCGTAGGTTATATCGGCGAGATAGGCGGCCTGTTTTTCCTGCGGAGACATCTCGCGATCAAGCAAGCTGACGCTAACGCCCAGTTGTTCCAGCAACGGTTTCACGATCTCGTGATCCCGCTCGGCCAAGTAGGCATTCGTGGTCATGAAGTGAACACCTTGACCTTGCAGCGACCGCACAAAGCAGACGATCGATCCAACGTAAGTCTTGCCTTCGCCCGTTTTCATCTCCGCGATTTCATTCTTCAGCATCGCGACGGAGGCTTGGAGCTGAACGTCATAGTAGCGGATACCGGCGGCGCGGTAGGCCGCTTCATCGATCAATGAAAGTGCGGTCGCAACCGTTTTCGGCGGCATCCCTTCGCTCATCTCCGATTTGAGCTGGACAACCAGTTCACATAACTCGGCCGGCGTATGGTTTGCCAATCGTTTCTCATGCCTCGAATCTTTGACCTGCGCGAGCGCGTCGCTGAATGACAGACACTGGGAGGTGACGACGGCACCGCCGAATTTCAAGCCGCTGAGGATGGAGTCGAGCATGTGCGGGTCTTTGAAAGTGTGGAAAACGCGGTGAAATTCAGGTTGAACATTGCGGCAAGTGGTTGCCTAGCCAGCAATGGCTATGGGATTTCAAAGTCGTCGACAGAGTCAACTTTGACGTCTGTGAACTCTTCGATGGGTGCGTTTTCAAGGTAGTCCGCAATCGTGTCTTTTGCCGGAACTTCTTTTTCGACTGGTTGCACGATTGAGTCGATGGCCTCGGCAGAATGCCCTTTCTTGAAATCAATTTTCTGCAGTCCATGCTCGCTGCCACGATGCATTTTGATGCCTTCTGTTTTCAAAAGCGTCCCAAGTGCTCGTTTCAAGTTAACCATCGACATTGCATAGTTGACTTGAGTTTGAGCAAAATTGGATTCTTCTGCGGCAAGGCGGTCGTGTGCTTCCAAAATGTCTTCTAGCAGGTAGCTGGCACTTCGGTCATCGCCGGGCAACAGTTCCCAGCGTTTTTGAAAGTACTGCAAATCCACGACGTTTGCTTTCATCGCTTCATGACGCGCGGTCATTTCTTTGTACGACGTTTCGACTTCGCGAACTGCGATTTCGACTTCCGACATCAATTCTTCGACGTTGTATTGAAACTGTCGAATCGCTTGCCGCATTTCCAAACGCCGGCGTGAATGACGATTCTTTGCTGCTCGATTGCCGATCGGAATCTCGTACCGCAAACCAACCGAATAGCTTGGTTCTCCTTTGCTGAACGAATCTACCCAGGCTTGTCCGATGTCATTGTCGCCTCGGATGCCTGTGAGATACGTTTCTAGGAACATGTCCAAAATTGGCATCAATTCGTTCTGCGCGACGGACAAGCGCAAGCCGGCTGCGCGGATTTCTTGGATCGCCTGGTCAATTTCCGTACGACCCTTCAAAGCCTGTGCCATCGCGTCTCGGATGTTGATCTGTGTCCAATCCGCACGCGGCATTTCCTGTGGAATGACTTCGATGTTTTGCCCATAGAGCGTTGGATCATTGACCAAGCCGCGAAGCGTTGATTCGATGTTTCGGACGTTGGTTTGCGAACGAATTAGCGATGATTTGCGCGACGAAACGGCTGCCCGAGCACGTGCGATTTGGTTGGCGACTGCGTCAACACCACGGCGTTGCTCCAGTTCCGCCAGGATTCTTTGACCACGGTCAAAGTGCCTTTGTCGCTGATGCAGCCGTGCACGTTCAAGGTACAACTGCCAGTAAGTTTCCGTTACATCGACGACGTAGTTTTGCAGCTGGGCGTTGACGTCATCCCATGATCGACGGTGATCGATTTTTGCCAGCATAACAACGCTGGTGTTGTACGCTTGGCCGCGACCTTGCAACAAAGGCTGTGATACGTTCAGAGTCAGCCGAGCGTTTCCCTGGTTCCTTGGATCAATGAAATCGGAGTTATTGTTCAGCAAACCTACTTGCTGGGCAATCTGCAGTTGGGCACCCGAACGCGTCCGCCGCGAGAGTCCACCTGAGAGAGTGAAGTCGTTTTCACGGAATCGATCCGATCCGCCAGGGCCAACGGTTAGCTGATTTCCGACCGGTTCACTTGTCCGATTGAATCGTGTTTCCAAGAATCGCGTTGTGTCAAACTCTGCATCGGCTTCGGTCACTGCACGTTCGCGGATCAAAGGTGAATCCGAGAGTGCTTTGACGAATTTTGAATTTGCCAAGGCACGAACCAATAACGATTCGATGGTCAGTTCCACACGTGTTGAATCGGGCCGCATTTGATTTGCAACATTTCCATACCACCAAGCCTTCAGTGTGCCGGGACCACCGTGTGCACCAACAATTGGGTTACCGTCCAATTCGCTCGCGAGGCCGACGTAGGGCCGCATGTAACGTAGCCCATAAGGCGCGATCACAGACTTGACGGCGCCGAGACCAAGATCGACTTGCTCGGCGTGATTTTGTTGTTGCCAGTCCATGACTTTTCCCAGCGGCATGGTATTCGTTACCGGTGGAGGCGTGACAATCACCGGGTTTGAGGCAAAAGTTGGGGATGGAAGTACACCTTGTGGCGGCACACGTGAAGCTGCCAGGCGGGCACGCGTCTGTGTTTGTTCCTGCTGGTAAGTTTGGCTTGAAAGTGGACTTTGGTTGCTTTCTGTCCAGAATCTGACCGTTTCATCTGGCGACGACAACGGTGCTGGTGGTGTGACAGCTGATGGCTGACTTTGTGGTTGAATTGTTCGTCTTGACGAAAACGATCTTGGGCGCCGAACAGGAATATTCGGTGCGATGCCTGCGGCGCTTGGTTGTCTTGACGGCTGTGCGTACACATCATTGGGCGTCTGACGCTGGATTGGCTGTGCCGCGACTAGGTCTTCGACAGGCGATTGAACAAGACTGGATGCGGGCACCAAAACGCTGCGATTTTCGTTGATGGGGTACTGTGGATTGCTGGCATTCCGCGGCGCCGGGTCCGTTGGCGCAGTAACAGCAGCGCGGGGCTGTGTTGGCGCAGTAAC
>CAYNNP010000125.1:12607-18961 GCA_964398215.1 uncultured Pirellulaceae bacterium
GGAGCAGGCTGAATCGCTGGGACTTGGGGCTGAGTGTTAGGTACAGTCTGGGCCGGAGCGGGCTGCACGTTAGCGATTGGCGGCGCCGGAACGACGACAGGTTGCTCAGCAACAGGGGCCTGAGTTTGGCTTGCATTGACAAGAGGTTTCACGGTAGAAACGACTGGCAACTGCTGAAGCGGAGAGAGCGTTGGTGCGTAGTCGGTTGGCATCGGCGCGGGGTCAGACGCGGCCGCAACAGGGGCGGGCGCCGGGGCGGGGACGACCGCAATTGGGGCAGGGGTACTCAGGGGAGCTTGTGAGGAAGGCGTTGGTCGTGCTGCCGAAGATTCGATCTCGTCGCGTACCTTTTGCAAAACGCTCGGTGGTGGATTGAAGACACCGGTGCCACTGACCAAGCGGACATTTTCGTCAGCAATTGGGGTCTGTTTCGCAGCCTTTTCGGTTCGCTTTGGTGCTTCGGTCAAGGCAACGTCAGCGGGCGTTTCGGCAGTGCCCTTTTTCGCATCAATTCGAGTGTCAATTTCGATTGCTTGAGCAATCATCGGATCAACTGATCTCACCTCAGGGTTAGCGCATCCGGCTGCTAGAAGTAGCAGGAGTGGCAAAACCGGAATCGAGAATGATATCTTTTGCATTACGTAATTTGTGCGCATAGCGGACAAGAGCATGACCTTGCGGTTTATTCGGATGCGCGAAGCCTTGCTGGCCACCAAACTAATCGTCACAACCGTTAAATTTGGTCAGTGTTGATTCACTGATCGAAACAACCCGCAAACTCGGACATAGATACTCATACCGCCTTGAATGCGCAAGTTTCCCATGCTTTCAAAAAGACTGAAGATTCCACCTGATCGGATAAGTCAACGCATAAACCGCGGAAACCGTGAACGTTGCATTCTATGCCGAATACCGAAAGTGGTTAATTGACTCATTTTCCCGCAAGCAAAGTATGTTTGTTGGGGGATTGGACACTCTACGCCAATCAATTTTCGGTCATATGAAGCTGGATTCGTTATTGCCCAAATGGGCATCGTTGTTGGAAGAACGTGCGCGTAAGCTGCGCGAGAAATTCTTGTCATCAGGGGACTCACCGCAACCGCGCAAGCTGAAAATCAGACAGCTTGAAGAACGCGTGATGATGAGTGCTGCGCCGATGGTAGCTGATACCGTCGATGCAGGAACCAATATTGAAGCCGAACAGGAAGGCCAGCTGGACGCGCCAACCATGGCGCAGTCGGCTGCTGTTTCGGCAAGTGGTGATCAGAACTTCGGCGAGGTTATGCTTGCAGAGCCGTTCGCCGAACTGGAGACAGCGCGCGAATTGGTGTTCATCGATTCGGCGGCGGCTGACTACGACGAGTTGATCGCCGACATTCTATCCAACGACGATCCGACTCGATCCTTTGATATCTTTGTCTTGGATTCTGATAGTAGCGGCGTCAGTCAGATCAACGAAGTCCTATCACACTACTCCGATGTCGATGCGATCCATTTGGTTTCGCACGCTGAAGATGGCAGAGTAAAACTTGGCAACGATTGGCTGGGTGCCGATACTCTGGCCGGCCATTCAGGGGATATCGCGCAGTGGGCAGACAGCCTGACATCGGGTGCCGACATTCTGATTTACGGATGCAATTTGGCGTCCAGTATCGAGGGAGTGGCATTTGTTGAAGCGATCGGCGCGCTGACCGGTGCGGATGTAGCCGCCAGCGATGACTTGACCGGACACGCTGATTTGGGCGGCGACTGGATTCTGGAATATGAATCCGGAGTCATCGATACTCAAATTGCATTTTCAACGCAGTTGCAGCAGGAGTGGAATTTCGTCTTGATGACCGGGTGGTCGATCAGTGGCGATGCGAGTGTTACCGAAGGGGATTCGGCGGTCTACACGATCGAGCTGATTGATACGCTTTCGTTTGGCGAAACGGCGTCAATCGACATTGGGTTGACCAATGTGGATACAACCAGCGCCGACTACGAGGACTTTGTGGCGGCAGTGAATGCGGCGATTTCGTCGAATCCCGATTTGAGTTTTGACGGGACCACGCTGACGTTCGCGCCCACGTCTGGCTACACAGTTGAGTACGATGAGACGGCCGGTGGATTCAACGATATTTCTGGAACCGGAACCAATTTGGGGATCGGCGACGAACAGAATACGTCTGCCAACATTGGGTTCGACTTCGATTTCTATGGGACGACTCAAACCCAAGTTTTCGTTTCCGACAATGGCTACGTCACATTCGGAAGCGGAACGAACGAGTGGAATAACCAGGACTTTTCAAGCGGAACGGTCCTTGGTGGACGACCAGCGATCGCGGCCTACTGGGATGATTTCAATCCATCCGAGGCAGGCGACGTGTTCAGCCAGACATTGGGCACCGTTGGAAATCGAGAATTCATTGTGCAGTGGAATGATGTTCCATTCTTTGGCGGTGGCAGTACTGAAACCGGAACTTTCCAGTTGGTGCTCAAGGAAGCGACGGGCCAGATTGAATTCCACTACGACGATCTTGATTTCCAAGGGACTTCGCATGACGACGGCCGTTCGGCTACCGTCGCGATTCAAAGCGGAAGTGGACAAGCGACACAGCATTCGTTCAATACGACTGGCGCCGTCGTCGCTGGTTCGAGCGTCACATTTTCACTCAATGATGGAACACTTTCACCATTGACGATTGACCTGGGGATCGTCGATGACCAATCGGTCGAATCCGCAGAAGATTTTCAAATCAGTCTGTCGAACGCGGTCGGTTCAGCGCTGACGGCTACCAACAGCGTCACAACGACGATCAATGACAACGATTTGCCGCCAATCGCAACGGACAACCTGAACAGTGTTACAGAAGATTTGGTGTTAACAGCGTCAGGAAACGTGCTGACCGACGACGACGGGTTCGGGGTTGATTTCGTCGACGAAACACTCGGAACGACTGAATTTGTCTTTGCGGATTTATTCGCTGATGGCGAAACACTTTCATCGCGTACCGTCGACGGCATCACTACGAATTTTGCGTTTTCAGATCCCGATGGAATTAGTAGCACCGAGAGCTTTACGGCCCAAACAAATACATTCGGGGGCGAAGATGGCTATGCAAGACTAACGCTCGATGCGCCCGCTGGTTTGGGTTCCAGCCGCGTTCTGTTGACAACGACTTTCAGTGAAGCTGTTGACAACTTTAGTTTTAGCTTTTTGGATTTTGATGACGGGATTCCCAACTGGGGCGACAATGCAACAGTCACTGCATTGAATGGCACAACCGCGGTCGGAGTCACTTTTACTCCCGTTGATCCGACTCAGCATACAATCAGTGGGAACACGATCACTAGTATTGGTGGTGGCGTATCATCGGCAACCGATCAGGCAAATATCCTGGTGCAAGCCGATGGCCCAGTGACTGAAATCATCGTCGACTATGGATACGGTCCGCAAGTCACGAACGTGGACCCTTCGTTCCAGATTCTTGGAATCAGTAACTATACATGGGACCCAATCAACGTTCCCACGACGACCAGTTTTGCTGGCGAGATAGATCCGGGTGTAGATGTAGCTGGCACCTACGGCACCATCGATTGGAGTGCAGATGGCAACTACCTGTATACGCTGGACAATGCAAATCCAGCGGTCCAAGCGTTGACGACCGGCGAATTCTTGACCGAAGAATTCGAGTACACATTGACGGATTTCCGTGGTGACACCGATGTCGGTACGTTGACGATCACGATCAACGGTACGAACGATGCGCCGACTGTCGACTTGAACGATAGCGGGACAACGGCGGACCGAAGTTACCGTGACACGTTCACCGAAGGTGGTAGTCCCGTTTCTGTCACCGATAGCGACGCATCGATTTTTGATATCGACGATTCAACTTTCGTAGATCTCTCGATCACTCTTTCGGGTTTCGCCGATGGTGCCGCAGAACAGATTGATTTTGGAGCCAACAGCCTGAGCTACGGCACAAGTACCACTTTCACAGAAACGGTTGGCACGACGACTTTCAGCATCAACTATGACGGTGTCGATGATATCACGATCACCAATGACGCGGGTGGTGAAGTCAGCGATGCAGATCTTGAAACGTTGATCCGAGGCATCGAGTACTCGAACAATTCCGCGCTGCCAACCGAAGGCGATCGGTTAATTCAGTTTTCTGTTGACGACGGATTTTCATCCAGCAATGTAGCTGTCAGCACGATCAATGTTGCTCAAGATGTGCAATCAGCGGCGTGGGGAATCAGGGGATCTGCATCTGTTACCGAAGGTGCCACAGCGGATTACACCGTGGTATTGAACAGGGCGATGCGAGCAGGTGAAACCGCGTTCGTGACTGTAGATTTGACCGACAACACGACGACGGCAACGGACCATTCCAGTGTGCATACCGCGATTCAAGACGCGATTGCTGCTCACACGGGTCCAGGAACGTTCACCTACAATTCGACCAGCGGTCTGCTGACCTTTACCAGTGATGGTACTGGCCAAGGAGAACTTCTGTTTAGTCTTGTGGCAACCGACGATACCGCTCTGGAAAACACGGAGGATTTTACAATCGCATTGAGTGGTGCCGGCAGTACGACTGGCCAAAGCATCTCGATTACTGGGAGCCTCGATTCGCAGACGACTTCGATCCTGGACAACGAGTCTCCAACGGTCACGTTAACAGCGAACGATGATGCAGCAGAAGCAGGCTCGGATCCTGGGCAGTTCACTGTTGACCTTGGCGGCCTGAACCAGACTGGCGCAGGCATTACGGTCAACTACACAGTCGCTGGCACGGCTTCGGCACCAGGCGACTATGCACCGTTGTCTGGATCCGTCGTCATTGCAGACGGAAGCCAAACGGCTGTGATCAATGTTGCTGGCATCGTAGATGACAACTTGGTGGAAGCTGATGAAGTTGTCATCGTGACGCTGCAATCCGCAGCTCACCCATCAGTATCCGTGGATTCAACTTCACAAAGCGTCGTGATCTTGGACAACGATACGGCTGAAGTAACTGTCACAGCAAACGATGCAACGGCAAGTGAACCGGGTAACGATGGGCAGTTCACGGTTTCGATCTCGAACCCAAGTGCCACCGATACCGTTGTTGCCTACACGATCGGCGGAGATGCAACTTCGGGCGATGATTTCACCCCACTCTCAGGCACCGTCACGATTCTCGCTGGACAGACTTCGGCGACAATTGACGTCGCTGTGGCTGACGATTCGATCTTGGAAGACAACGAGTCGGTTACGCTGACGTTGGATTCGATCACGGCTGGCGACGCGGACATCTCGATCGGCGCGGCCGATAGTGCAACGGTTACGATTAGTGACGACGACACCGCAACGGTTTCGATTTCCAGCATCGATTCGATCGCGTCTGAACCCGGCAACGATGGGCAACTCAGAGTAACCCTTTCGCAGCCAAGCGATTCCGATACGGTGGTTAGCTATGCGATTAGTGGTACCGCAACGGCTGGCACCGACTTCGTGGCCCTGTCAGGGACCGTCACCGTTTTGGCAGGTTCCACAACAGCGACAATTGACATTAGCGTGCTGGACGATTCGATCTTGGAGAATGTGGAGTCGGTAACGTTAACTCTGACGGGAACCGATGACACTGACATCACTGTCAGTACAGCAAACGTATCATCCGTCATTATATTCGACAACGATACGGCTGAAGTAACAGTAGCAGCAACCGATGCAGCGGCAAGCGAACCGGGTAACGATGGACAGTTCACGGTTTCGATCTCCAACGCAAGCGATACCAATACCGTTGTTGCCTACACGATCGGTGGAGATGCGACTTCGGGTGATGATTTTACACCGCTCTCTGGCACGGTCACGATTCTGGCTGGGCAGACTTCGGCAACAATTGATGTCGCTGTGGTTGACGATTCGATTTTGGAAGACAACGAGTCGGTTACGCTGACACTGGATTCGATCACGATCGGTGATTCAAACATCTCGATCGGTGCGGCCGATAGTGCAACCGTTACCATTGCTGATGACGACAAGGCCGAAGTGACAGTTGTTGCTAGCGATGCATCCGCTTCAGAGCCGGGCGATGATGGGCAGTTCACCGTTTCGATCTCAAGCGCAAGTGATACCGATACCGTTGTTGCTTACACGATCGGTGGTGACGCAGCGGCGACTGGTGACTACACAGCGCTGTCCGGTACCGTGACGATTCTGGCTGGACAGACTTCGGCGACGATTGATGTTGCTGTGATTGATGATTCGATTTTGGAAGATAATGAGACCGTTACTCTGACACTGGATTCGATTACGTCTGGCGACGCGGACATTTCGATCGGCGCGACTGATAGTGCAACGGTTACAATTGCCGATGACGA